>JAHFVB010000465.1 GCA_023264755.1 Mycobacterium sp.
AGTCCGGAATCGGCCTGCCCGACGAGTCGTACTACCGCCAGGACGAGTACGCCGACATCCGCACGAGCTACATCGCGCACATCGCGAAGATGTTCGCGCTCAGCGGCGTCGAGTACGACGCACAGACGGTGTTCGATCTCGAGCGAAAGATCGCCGCGGGCCACTGGGACGTCGTCGCCCGGCGTGACGCAGAGAAGAGCTACAACCTCGTCCAGTTCGACACTCTGGTGCAGAACGAGCCCGGATTCAATTGGACCGCATGGATTTCCGGCCTCGGCGGCACCACCGAACAGTTCGCCGAGATCGTCGTGCGCCAGCCACCGTTCGTCAACACGTTCGTGTCCCTGTGGACGTCGGAGGACATCGAGACGTGGAAGGCGTGGCTCGCGTGGCGCGTCGTCCATGCCCGGGCTCCGTTCCTGACCAGCGCACTCGTCGACGAGAACTTCGCGTTCTACGGAACGACGCTGACCGGAACCGAGGAGAACCGCGAGCGCTGGAAGCGCGGCGTCTCGCTCGTACAGGACATCCTCGGCGAGGCCGTCGGCAAGCTCTACGTCGAACGCCACTTCCCGGCGGACTCGAAGGCACGCATGCAGGTGCTCGTCGACAACCTCACCGAGGCCTACCGCCGCAACATCTCCGAGCTCGAATGGATGAGCCCGGAGACGCGCCGCGACGCCCTGGCCAAGCTGGACAAGTTCACCCCCAAGATCGGCTACCCCGACCGCTGGCGCGACTACTCGAGCGTCGACATCACCGCCGACGATCTGCTCGGCAACTACCGCCGCGGCTACGAAGCCGACTATCAGCGTGATCTCGACAAGCTCGGCGGACCGGTCGATCGCGACGAATGGTTCATGACGCCGCAGACCGTCAACGCCTACTACAACCCCGGGTTGAACGAAATCGTCTTTCCCGCAGCCATTTTGCAGCCGCCATTCTTCGACGCCGAGGCCGACGATGCAGCCAACTACGGCGGGATCGGCGCCGTGATCGGCCACGAGATCGGCCACGGCTTCGACGATCAGGGCGCCAAGTACGACGGCGACGGCAACCTCGTCGACTGGTGGACCGACCGCGACCGCGCCGAATTCGGGCTCCGCACAAAGGCATTGATCGAGCAGTACGAACACTTCGTGCCCCGTCAGCTCAGTGAGCAGCCGGACGCTCCGCATGTCCAGGGTGCGTTCACCGTCGGCGAGAACATCGGCGACCTCGGCGGGCTGTCGATCGCGCTGCTGGCCTACGAGTTGTCGCTGGGCGGCCCGGACGGCGGGCAGGAGCGCAGCGACCGCGGATTCGACCGGGCCCCGGTGCTCGACGGGTTGACCGGCGTGCAGCGGGTGTTCTTCGGCTGGGCCCAGGTGTGGCGCACCAAGTCCCGCGACGCCGAGGCGATCAGGCGACTGGCCACCGACCCGCACTCACCCCCGGAGTTCCGGTGCAACGGCGTCGTCCGCAACATCGACGCGTACTACGACGCGTTCGAGGTCACCGAAGACGACGCGCTGTTCCTGGATCCCGAACTGCGGGTGCGGATCTGGAGTTAGACCTGCCAGTCCTGGGCGCCGTCGGGCTGGGTGTAGTTGCCCACCGAGTTCTTCACGATGATGGGGTCGCCGCTACCGAAGTTGTCGTAGAACCACTGGGCAGCCGCGGGAGCCAGGTTGATGCAGCCGTGACTGACGTTGCGCTTGCCCTGGTCGGCGGTCGACCACGGCGCGCTGTGGACGAAGTTGCCGCTGTTGTCGATCCGCACGGCGTTCTGCACGGTCAGCTTGTAGCCCTGCGCCGAGGTGTTGGGCACCCCGTAGGTGGCGGAGTCCATCACGATGCTGGGGAACTTCTCCAGCACGTAGTACGTGCCGTTGGGGGTGTCGTGGCCCGGCTTGCCCATCGACATCGGGTAGGTCTGCACGACGGTGCCGTTGCGGGTGACCGTCAGCTGGTGGGTGGCGTTGTCGGCCGTGGCGACCAGCGTCTCACCGGTGCGGAAGCTCGACTTGGTGCCGCCTGCGTCGATGTTGACGGTGGTGTTCGACGGCCAGAAGGACAGCGGGCGCCAGCGCAACTGCGTGTCACTGGCCCAGTAGAACTTGCCGGGGACGGGCGGCACGGACGAGATGTGCACCGCGTCCTGCGCCATCTGCCGGTTCGCTATGGGGCGCGCGAAGTTGATGTAGATCGGCTTGGCGACGCCCACCATGGAGCCGTTGAGCGGGTTGAACGTGGGCGGCGCGAAGACCGGAGGCCCGGTGTACGGGGTGGGGTTCTGCCCGGCGGGCGTGCCGGCCGGAATCACCGTGGGCGCGGCGGCCGGATCGCCGGGCGGTAGCGCCAGCGGATCGGCCGGAGCCGGGGCGAGCGGGTCAGCGGGCGGCGGAGCCAGGGGGTCCACCGGCGGCGGCGCGGGCTGCTCCACGGGCGTCACGTTGATGGCGCCGGGGTCGGGATTGACCTCCGGATCGGCCCAGGCGGTGGGACCGCCGAACGCCAGCCCCCCGACCAATCCGGCCGCGCACATCGTCGTTGCGAGTCTCCGCAAAGTCCGCTGCGGCATGGTCCACCTCCAGTCGACAACTCGTTCCAGTGTGGCACAGCGCAAAGCCCGAGCTAAGCCCGCGAACCCCGACACCGCCTGGGCATGCCACGGCCCCGAGGCGGCTGAACTGCGGTGTTGGTCGTCAGACGGCAGCAAATCGTTACGCGCAATCCGATCTTCAGCGGCGCCTGGTAACGGAATTCCGGGCTGTCGTGTGGCGCCCGCGGGCCGCCGCATCGCCGACCGTCGGACCGCTCACGAACGGACCAGCCTGGCGATGGCCGCGGACGCCTCGGCCAGCTTCCGGTCGGCTTCTTCGCCACCCTCGGCGACCGCGTGGGACACGCAGTGGCCGAGGTGCTCCTCCAGCAGGCCGAGCGCGACGGACTGCAACGCGCTGGTGACCGCGCTGATCTGGGTGAGCACGTCGATGCAGTACTTGTCGTCGTCGATCATCTTCGCGACGCCGCGCACCTGACCCTCTATTCGGCGCAGCCGTTTGGCGTAGTTCTCCTTGTTGGGCGAATACCCGTGCGACGCCACGGCGTCCGGTTCTTCATCGACCATTTCATCCTCCCAGCAGCTGTTTCATCTGGGTGATCTCGCCCTGCTGCGCGGTAACGATCTGCTGCGCCAGGGTCTTGGCGTCGGCATTGGCGCCGTTGGCGAGTTCGACGTTGGCCATCTTGATGGCGCCCTCGTGGTGGCCGATCATCGACTGCAGCCACAGTGTGTCGAACTCGGTGCCCTTGAGCGACTCCAGCTTCGCCATCGCGGCGGGGTGCACCATGCCGTCCATGGTCATTCCCCCCATGTCGTCGTGCCCCTGGTGGGCCGAATCGTCGGCGTTCCACTGGACCAGCAGTGCCTTCATGGTCTCGATCTCTGGGCCCTGGGCCGCCGAGATGTCGGCGGCGAGCTTGATGACCGCCGGGTTGGTGGACCGGTCGGGCACCATCGCCGCCATCTGCACGGCCTGCTCGTGATGCGGGATCATGTTCGTCGCGAACGTCACGTCGGCATTGTTGAAGGCGGCGGGGGCGGCCGCGCTACTGCTGGACTCGCCGTGTTGGGCGCCGGTGTCCTTGGACGCGGGGCTGGAACACGACGACAGGAACAGTGCGGTGGCGGTGGCAGCTAGCAGGGCCAGAATCGACTTCATGCGTCCACCGTACCGGATACCCCGGTGGGGTATTAGATTTGGTTTGGTCGGCTAGCAGGCCAAAGGCATACTTATCCCATGCCCGCAGACCATGACATCAAGCCCCGCAGCCGCGACGTCACCGACGGCCTCGAGAAGGCCGCCGCCCGTGGAATGCTGCGGGCCGTAGGCATGGGTGACGAGGACTTCGTCAAGAGCCAGATCGGCGTCGGATCGTCGTGGAACGAGATCACGCCGTGCAACCTGTCGCTGGACCGGCTGGCCAAGGCCGTCAAGGACGGCGTGCATGCCGCGGGCGGCTATCCCATGGAGTTCGGCACCATCTCCGTCTCCGACGGCATCTCGATGGGCCACGAGGGCATGCACTTCTCGTTGGTGTCGCGCGAGGTGATCGCCGACAGCGTCGAGACGGTGATGATGGCCGAGCGGCTCGACGGGTCCGTGCTGTTGGCGGGTTGCGACAAGTCGCTGCCCGGCATGATGATGGCCGCCGCGCGCCTCGACCTGGCCAGCGTGTTCCTCTACGCCGGGTCGATCCTGCCCGGGATCGCCAAGCTGTCGGACGGCACCGAGATGGACGTG
>JAHFVB010000077.1 GCA_023264755.1 Mycobacterium sp.
CGGGCCCGCCACGCTCCGCCGACTGGTGCGCGCCCGGGTCCGCAACAGCGTCTTCGGCGGCACGCCGCGGGCGCCGCTGTTCGACCTTGTCGACTGGACCCACGGAGCGAGCTTAGCCGGGTCGGCGCCTCGCCGGGGGTGTCGATTGCGCCCCGCACGCTGCGCAAACGCCTAGGTGGGCGGCCGGGTGGCCGCCGCTGCTTCGGCGTCAGCGATAGTTGACGAACTGCAGCGCGATGTCCAGGTCAGCACCCTTCAGCAGCGCGATGACGGCCTGAAGATCGTCGCGCTTCTTGCTGCTCACCCGGATCTCGTCACCTTGGATCTGGGCCTTGACGCCCTTGGGACCTTCGTCGCGAATGAGCTTGGTCACCTTCTTGGCGTCCTCGCTGCTGATGCCCTGCTTGATGCTGCCGATCACCTTGTAGGTCTTGCCCGACGGCTGAGGGTCGCCTGCGTCGAAGGCCTTCATGGAGATGTCGCGCCGGATCAGCTTCTCCTTGAAGACGTCGACGGCGGCCTTGACCCGCTCTTCGGTCGAGGAGGTCAAGATGATGCCCTCCTCGCCCTGCCAGGCGATGGTGGTGTCGGTGCCGCGGAAGTCGAACCGGGTCGACAACTCCTTGGCCGCCTGGTTCAGGGCGTTGTCGACCTCCTGGCGATCGACCTTGCTGACGACGTCGAATGATGAATCCGCCATTGGATCCGCTCCCTCCTCACCTATGGTGCGTTTCGTTGGTGCGTTTTCGTCTTCGGACCATCCTCGTTGTACCCTGCTACTCGCACCAAACCCGGGTCGGGATTGGGGCGAGCACGGCAGGTTGCCCGAGTGGCCAATGGGAGCGGACTGTAAATCCGTCGGCTTACGCCTACGCAGGTTCGAATCCTGCACCTGCCACGCACGTCAGGCCCCCTTTCGAGGGGGCCTGATTGCGTTTGTGGGGTCGGAATCGTCCCTGCGATCGTCCCAGGAAGCGAATGGCTCCGAGGTCAGGGCGGGGAGCTGCGGGTCATGCCGATCAACGGTCGCATGCCCGAATGCGAATCCTTGGTCAAGGGACTCGGGTCGAAACGGCCCGCAGTCACACCAACGCAAAGGGACTTAATGCCCGGCCCTGGGTGACCCATGCCTCGATACGGGCGAGCGGCAGCTGACTTAGCGTGTGAACACGACGCTCCCGGGGGCCACTGGCGAGTCGCGGACATCTCACGGACGGATTGGACCAAACATGACCACCTTCGACGCAAACCCGGTCGACGAGTTGAGTGATCAGGAGAGCTGGAACCTGCTAGGCAGCGTCGCCTTGGGGCGACTGGCGACGAGCGTTGCAGACCGGCCAGAGATCTTTCCGGTCAACTTCGCCGTGCAGCAGCACACGATTCTGCTACGTACCGCCGAAGGCACGAAACTGTTGCACGCGAAGATAAATGAGCATGTCGCATTCGAAGCCGACGGTTACAACGCCGAAGAGGGCTGGAGTGTCATCGTCAAGGGACGGGCCTACGTGCTGGGGGCCTCAGAGTTCGTCGAAGCCGAACGTGGACACGTGCTGCCGTGGACCGCGACGGTCAAGGATCGCTTCATCCGCATCGTGCCCAGCGAGATCAGTGGGCGTAGATTCCGCTTCGGGGGCGAGAGCGAGTAACCGACGGTGGCGCAGTAGATCTGGTGGACCTGACGGCCCGTGCCGGGCGCCCCGCTGGACTACATCGCAAAGCCCCAGGCGGGCAATGAGATTCAGGTCAGTGGCACGGTGGTGAAGATCGAACCAGCCCGAGCTCAGCCGGTGGTGAGGTCGGTCTTGATGTCCGTGGAGAGCCGGTCGGTCTTGTCGGTGCGATGGTCGAAGGTGTCGCGGCACTCGCCGAAGGCGTCGACGATGACGTGGGCGATGGGCGGGTCGTTGGGCTTGGGGGGCGGTATCACCCACACGTCGACGTCGACCCCGTTGCGCTTGAACGTGATGCCATGAGACTTGAAGTCGGGGTCCGTCTGCCAACCGTGTTGCCGCAGCCGGTCCAGCACCGCATCGGGGGATACCTCGCGCGCTCGGTCGGCTCCGGGCATCCACAGCAGCAGTCGGCTATGTGCCCGGAAGGGCGGGTCGCCTTGGTCGTTGCAGGAGTCGTAGCCGAATTTCGCCTCGGCCAGCTCGCCGCCGAGATCGGACACCACCTGTCGGGATACGTCGATGACTTGCTGGCGGCCTTCCTGCGGAGTGATCGGGTTAGCCACGGTGCCAGCGCATCCCGTCAGGCAGGCCAGCATCGTCAGCGCTGCGGTGATTCGTAGCCGTACGAGTCTCGATGGTCGTCTCGATGGTCGTCTCAATGGTCATTGCCCCTGTCTGCGCTGTCGTCATCGCTAGCCACCCGGTCCGGTGTGGTGATGGTTGTTGTCCGGGAAGTGCAATGACTCGGGATCGAGCACCGGCAGTTGAGGCAAGCCCGGTAGGGAAAAGGGTAGTCCGGGCTTGACGCGGTGGTCGGCGGTCATGCCGTCGTGCTCGAGGGCGTCCCCGTGGCCCGAGACGATGTCGGCCATGCTGAACAACGATTCCGATCCGTCCTGATAGTACGAGGTGTGCTCGTTGATCGGGTTGATGTTCCAGTCCGCCACCTCGGCGTGGAAGCGGGTGGACCCGAACCCGTCCATCGCGGGGTCCTTGCCGAGCCCGACCCCCGGCACGTTGAGGTGTTCGCGGCCGAAGTTCGTGACCATGTCGGTCGACGCCGAGCCCACGTACAGGTGGCCGTCGGGAGGCAGGTGGAAGTCGGCGGCCGACTGTGCCAGATCCGTTCCCGGGCAACCGATTAGCACCACGTCGTCGGCGCGCATGCCGGAACCGGCCGCGGCGTCGGAGACCGTGGTCGAGCCGTAGGAATGGCCGATCACCGTCGTATGCGAGGGGTTTCCGTCGTGGGTGGCCGCGAGGCCGTTGACGTCGGCGGCCAGTATTTGGCCGCCGTGGCGTGCCATGTTCGGCTCGGCGACCGCCTGATTGTCGGGGGCGTCGTAGCCCATCCATTGCACGACGGCGGTGGGATTGTTCCAATCCGCCTTGTTCGCCTCGTTGTAGAGGTTGACCCCGCTCCCGTCGGACAACGTCCCAGCGTTCACCGACGTCGTCAGACCGGACACGGTCACCGACGTGTTCGGGGAATGGTCGGGGTCACCGATGGCGATGGCGGCCGCGCCCTTGCCGCCGAACGCCTCGGGGTCGTACTTCATCAGCAGGATGTCGGGTGTCTTGCCATGGGCGTCCTTGGCGTTGGCGGTGTCCTTGTCCAACGCGTCTTGAACCTTGAGGGCGTTTTGGTAGCGGTCCATCGTCGGTCCGGTCAAGCCGTAGTTCTCGGGATGGGCCAGCACCTCGTCCTTCGTCACCCCGCGATCCTTGGCGATCTGGTCGGGAAGGTTGAGGTCGCGCTGCAGGAGGGTCTTGTTGGCGGTGCTGCGGTCGGCGATGGGAATGCCATTGAGATTGCCCAACTTGTCGGGCCAGGTCGCCAGCAGGCGTTTGCGTTCCTCGTCGCCAAGCGAGTTCCACCACTTGTTGACCTCCTTGGGGTCCTTTCCGACGGGGATCTCGGCACCGGTGTCATACGGCGGCGCCTCCGGCAACGGGTTGCCGTCCGGGCCCAACTTCAGTGGCCCGTCCTGCAGTCGGCCGACCGCGGTGCGGATGTTCTGGCTCAGCTGTCGGTCGGTGGCGTCGAAACTGGCCAACAGCGCCTTCACGTTCGCCGAGTTGGCAGCCGCCAACTGCTGGACCTTCATCGCGTTGGACGCACCGAGCGCCGCGAACTGAGCCATCGGGCTGCCCGGCCGTACCGACACGGAGCCGTCGGGTTCGACCTGCCAGCCCTGGCCCTGCAGCTGGTTGACGGTGTTCAGCAGGTTGGCCCGGGTCTGGGTGAGCGCGGCGCCGCCCTGCTGCAGCACGGTCTGCGCGCGCCCCAGCGCGTCGTGGATGTCTTGCATCTTCGACAGGGTTGGCTGCGCCTTGGCGATTGCGGCGTCTGAGGCCGGGCCCTGCCACTTGTCGCGCAGCCCGGCGATGGTGGCGCGTTGGGCGTCGAGCTGCGCCTCCAGGCTGGAGGCCTTCTGGCCGAGGGAGACGGCGGTCTGGGTCAGTCCCTCGGGCTGGGAGGCCTCTACCTGGGGGATCGTGACCGTCATGACGACGACCCGGCGATCGGGCAGGTGGACGTGGTGGTCATGGGGCGAAAGCGCGCGGGCGACGCCTCAACTCGACATCCGTGCGGGGGTGGCGATCGGCCCCGGCCGTCGACTTACTCGCCATACCGATGATCCTATGTCCGCCGGCAACGGTGCCGACGCACAATTTTTTTTGCAGCGTCGTGCGCACCAGCGTCCCTGCAGCGCTCGAGAATTCTTCCGGGTGAGAGCGCCCCGGTACCGACCTCGAGCGTCGATTGATCGCGGGTTAGGCCGATCCTCGCAAGGGCAGTGTCGCGAGGTAGCTCACGTCGCTACGGTCGCGCTGACCGCGGAAGAACCCCTGCGGTTGCTGGGCGAAGCTCAACATGGGTTGGCGTAGCCGCCATTCGGCGACCACCACCCGATGGGCGATGCGCCAGCCGAATCCGGGACGATTCTCGAACCGGTCGACGTAGCGACAGGCGAACGCGTCCATGACGAGCTCGTCTGCGTCACCGGCGCGTACATGGTGTGCAATGCAATAGCTTTCGACCCGCGCCGCGTGACCGGTCTCGTCGACGTCGATCAGGATGTTCTGCAACGCATGCATCGAACTGACGAAGTTCAGCAGGTGATCCATCACCCAGGCGACGTAGTCGTCGGGGCCGCCGAGGAAGGCGCCACCGTGGTCGTCGATCGCGTCGTCGTGGTAGACCGAGCGGACCAGCTCGGCATCCCGGCGGTCGATGCCCCGACAGTAGGTGAGCAACGCACGTTCGATGTCGCGCTCCGCTGCGATCAGGGTCAGCAGCGGCGGATTGTCTCCCATCGGCTCAGTCAATCAGTCGAGTACTAAATAATCAACGATGCGACTATTCTCCGCGTCATGGTTGATTCCTTGCGGGTGGGCATCGCCGGGCTCAGTGCTTCCGGCGGCTGGGCGGCGGGAGCACACGTGCCCGCGCTTCGTCAGCTCCCGGGGTTCGAACTGACCGCACTGGCGGCCAGCACGATGGCGTCGGCGCGGGCCGCTGGTGACGCCTTCGGCGTCGCGACCGTATTCGACGACGTCGAGGCGATGGCCGAGTGCGACGAGGTCGACATGGTCGTGGTGACGGTGAAGGTTCCCCACCATCGCGAGCTCGTCGCGCCCGCTCTGCATACCGGGAAGATCGTCCTGTGCGAATGGCCGCTGGCGACAGACGTATCGGAGGCGAGCGCACTGGCGGCAGCCGCCACGGCTCCGGCCTTTGTGGGTCTGCAGGCGCGCTCAGCGCCCACGATCCGCTTCCTGGGTGACCTAATCGCGGACGGGTACCTCGGAACGGTGCTCTCCACGACGATGGTCGGCTCGGGCGGAACCTGGGGCGACACCGTGGACTCGCGCAACGCGTACACCCTCGATCGGACCTCCGGCGCAACGATGCTGACCATTCCGTTTGGGCACGCGGTCGATGCGCTCGCGGCGGTGCTCGGCGAGTTCGAAACGCTCCAGGCGACCACGGCGACACGCCGTCCGAGAGTCCGCGAGACAGGCACTGAGCGGTGGTTGCCCATGACTGCGGCCGACCAGATCGCCGTCGTCGGACAACTGTCCTGCGGTGCCGTGGCATCGATCCACTACCGGGGTGGCGTGTGCCGCGGGACGAACTTCCACTGGGAGCTCAACGGCACCGAGGGTGACCTGGTGCTCACCGCCGACCGCACTGGGCACATCCAGTTGGAGTCGCTGGTGTTGCGGGGTAGCCAGCGCGGTTCCGAGCTCGTCGAGTTGTCCATCCCAGCTAGCTATCTCACCGTCGATGTTGGCTTCGCGCACAGTAATCCGCGGGCTTACCACGTCGCGTGTCAGTACGCGCAGATCCTGGCCGACTTGCGGGAGGGTACGCAGCTTGCGCCGACGTTCGCCGATGCCGTCGTACGTCACCGGTTGCTCGCCGAGATCGAGTCGGCCGCCGGGTGAGGCGCGTTCGCGCACCTAGCTCGGGCTTTGTAAAAGTACTCCATGTCTAATCTAATTAGGACTTGACTTTCACTCGGTGAGCCAGTTGGCTGAATGTGCTTTGGATCACTCCGTTTGAGGGAGCTTCATGACACTGTCACAGGAGACGCGGGCCGGCGAGGCCGTGGCTGCGGGTCGGCGACCGAACTGGCTATGGGTGGGGTTGGCCGTGGCCGCCTTCGTAGCCGTCGCCCTCGCCATCACCGGGCTGCGGTCCGAACCCGCCTTTCCCTTCGTGGCTGGGCCCACCGGGCTGGCCGGAAAGCCAACGCCCGCACAGGCGCCCTACCTGGCCGCCAATCACCTGTGGGCGACGGTCGCGATGACCGCGATCGGACTGATTGGCGTCGCCGCCGGCATTAGGCTGTCGCTGAAGGGCAGGACGCTGCTGCCGCTGATGGTGGGGCTCAGCGCGGCGACGATCGTCTTCTCCGAGGTCTTCTACGACGTGATCGGCGGGGTCTACTTCCCGTACTCCCAGACCGACCCACTCGGCTCGACGTTCACCATTCTCGGTCGGACGATGCCGGTTTGGATCACCGCCGGCTGGTTCGGCTACGGAATCTTCGCCGTCGTGACCTACCTGATGTTGGTCAAGCGCCCGACGACGCGCACGCTCTGGTTCGCGTTGGGCTTGGCCGCAGTGGGTGACGTGGTGTTCGAAGAGGTTCTCCTCAGCTTCGACGTCTATCACTACTACGGAAACCAACCACTCGTCTTGCTCTTCGAGCTCCCGTGGTGGTGGATACCCTGCAACTCGGTGGGCGTCATCCTGGCGGCCGCCATCGCCTACCGCTTTCGGTCCAGCCTGCGAGGCTGGAAGGCGTTGTGCATGTTGGTCGTAACGCCCATGTCGGTCACCGCGGTATACGGCTTCATCGCGTTGCCCTCCTGGATCGCGGTCAACGGGGACTTCCCCTGGCTGGTCACTCAGACGCTGGGACTGGCCACGGTGACGCTCGGTGTCTTCGCATTCATGGGTGTGCTCAAGTTCGTCCTGAATCGCGATCCGTTCGACTTGGACTACCAGCCCACGGAGGACGCCGAGTTCCTCCGGGTGAACTGATCGATTCCCGTCTTGAAAGGATTGCACTTCGTGTCGACGAAAGTGACCGACCCGATTCGGGGCACGTCGGAACCGGACCGGTACTGGACGACGACGAACCTCGGCGAAGCGTGTCCCGACGTGATGTCGCCGATGTGTTGGAGTGTGTGGGAGGAATCGGCTGAACTCGGCTGGCTGTCCTCCATGGCCGCCTTTGGGGTGATCCCGAAGAGTCGCGTCGTGGTGTCACCCGACGTCAACGACCGCGGCCTGTCCTGCTTCTTCGGACGCCAGGCACTCAACGTCGACGCCATCAAACGGATCATGGCGGGGCTGCCGGGCGTCGATCCGGACGACTTCGAGCGCGATCTGATGGGCAGTGTGCGGCCCGGTGCAGCGAAGTACAAGGGTTCGCTGGCGCGAGTCCCGTTCATCCTCGCCAAGGCGCCACTCGCGCTGATGACCACCGGCAGGCGGCTGCAAGCGCTGCATGACGAGATGTACGCCAAGTGGCTGGTCCAAGTGTTCGAGCCCTCGGGACCCGTTGCCGGACAACCAATCGACCGGCTGGTGGCCGCGCGTGAGGACTTCAAGCGCATCTTCTCCGTCCACTGCGTGTGGCGATTCGTCTTCCAGGGCGGCCAGAGCGCCGTGACCAGTGCGGCGGACGCCGCCGGCGAACCCGGCTTGGCAATGGAGTTGCTGTCAGGCGTGGGCGAGGTCAATGAGACGCGCATGGCGGACGAGCTATGGCAGCTCGGCCGGAAGGAGATCTCCGAACGCGAGTTTCTTCGGTCCTGGGGATATCACGGGCCCAATGAGGGCAACCCCTTCACCGAGGTCTGGCGGGAGAATCCGGCGCCGGTACGAGCCCTGGCCGCGGCCTCCGCACGGCGCGAGCAACGTCCGGCCGCCCGCGCGGCATTCGCAGCCGAAGCCAATGGGGCGGCCGAACGCAGACTGATGGCCGCCACCCCCGCGCTCAGGCGCCCGGCCGTGCGCTGGCTTCTTCGTCGGATGCGAAGCATCATCCGCACCCTCCAGGTTGGTAAGGCCGGCTACCTCCTGACCATCGACATGGCCCGCCAGGCAGCTCGCAACTTCGGCCGCGAACAGGTAAGCAGGGGCGTGCTGAAACACGTCGACGACGTGTTCTTCTTCACCATCGAGGAATGCCAGCAGATGGCGGCAGGTCGACTGACCGACATCGACGAGATCGTCGCGGTACGTCGCGAGACGCGGGCCTCCTACCAGGCGATGTCGCTGCCGCTGTCGTTCACCGGGATGCCGGAGGCGGTCGAACTCCATGGGGACGACCTGACCGCGGACCTGGTCGGGGCGGCCGCAGGCGGCGGAACCGTAACGGGGCGAGCACGAATCGTGTTGGAGCCGGCGCAGGACGTGGAACTGGAGCCGGGGGACGTCCTTGTGTGTCGCTTCACCGACCCCAGCTGGGCCCCGTTGATGGCCATGGCGGACGCCTTGGTCATCGACCTCGGCGGCTCCGCCAGCCACGGTGCCGTCGTCGCCCGCGAGCTTGGCATCCCCTATGTCATCGGAACCGCAACAGCGACTCGGGTATTGCGTGAAGGCGACCGAATCATGGTGGACGGTAGTAACAATCGAGTGACCGTCATTCAGCGCGCCCCGGGGCTCGCGGATCACTCGACGACCGTCTGACGGACTTGGCCGTGGACCGCTGGAGGGCTATCCACTGATGTACGACGCGTGGGAACTGCTGGGCCGAATCGACGCGCATCCCTACGCGCTGATTACCGGGCTGGCGATCGCGATGCTCTTTCAAACCGTGTGGATGGTCGCCGCGATCCGCGTTGCGCGGCGCGACCAGGCCTATTCGGTGCCACTGTCGTGCACGTTCCTGTGGTTCGCCCACGATCTCGGCTTCGTCGTCCGGCTAGGGGAGTGGTCGAATCGATACGATCACTGGTTTCTCTACCTGTTCTGGCTCGGAATGCTCAGTGCAGCACTGCTCGAGCTCGTCTTCTTCGCGCAGATAGTTCGATACGGGCGCCAGGAGCTGGCCGCCGTGCTGACCGCGGGCCAGTTCCGGGCAGTGATCGCCGCGGCCGTCGTCGGAACCATCATCGCCTGGGAGTATCTGCGCTCCCTTGTCGGCGACCCGCTGTACATGGCCAGTTCGGCCTTGACGCTGATGTCCTTTGCTCTGTTCGGTCCGGCGCTCTACCTCAGGCGAGGAGGTCCCCGCGGTCAGAATCTCGTCATGTGGGTGAGCTTCACCGCGATGACGTTCACCTGGTGGCTGACCACGGCCAGCTACTTGCCCTCAGCGTTCCGCTCGCCACAATGCCTTGCGGTAGGGGGGTTTTCATTCGTCGTCGGGGTGGTGATGTCGGCGGTATTCGTCCGCCACCGTCAACGGGAAGCCTCCGAAGCGACGCTGGTCCCCGCCGCACTGAGGTAACCCTCCTGGCTGACCAAGCACGAGAGTTCGCCAGACCGATTGAACATCGCCCCCGACACCAGGCCGCGTCCCCCGGTGGCGCTGGACGAGAGTTGGTCGTAGAGCATCCAATCGTCGAGCTTGACAGTTCGATGAAACCACAGCGAATGGTTGAGTGACGCGGTGAATCCGGGGCCGCGGCTGGTTCGCCGCGCGGCGATCATCACCGGATCCAGCAGCGTCAAGTCACTGACGTAGGTGATGAGGCAGGACGTGAGCAGCGGGTCCGCGGGCATGGGACCATCGGCCCGCAGCCAAAGTCGATTGATGCGACTGTCAGTCGCGGGAAGCTCCATCGCGATGCGCGGCGGCGTTGTGACGTAACGCATGTCGAAGGGGCGGGGTCGCACCCACCAGCCGTCGTACTCGTGAGCGTAGGGGGCCAGTTGCACTTCGACCCTTGGCAGTGACTCCGGAGCTGTGACCGTCGGCATCGGGTGTTGGTATTCGGGCGCCGTCCAGCCTTCGTCGCTCTCCTGGTCCGCGGGACCGAATGTTGCCATCGCGTCCACGATCGTCCGGCCGTGTTGCCTTGCGCTGACTCGGCGCACGGAGAGGGTCTTTCCGTCGCGGACGGTCTCGACGGCGTACTCGATGGGTACTGTCGGGTCACCGGGTCGTACGAACAGCACCTGAAGGCTGAACGGAAGTCGACCGTGGGCCGTGCGAGCGGCGGCCATCAGCGCCTGGGCGGCGAGCTGTCCGCCAAAGACGCGCTCCCGGTTCTCCTTTGGCTGGCCTCCGCTGAATTGGTTGGCGCCCACCTGGTCGAGGTCGAGCAGGTCGAAGACGGCTCTTAGTGGCGACGTGACTTCGAGCTCCCGGCCCGTCACGCCCCCTGCGTCCGGGACGAGTTCAGCAGACTGCCGACCGCGGCTTCGCCGTCGGAGCCCACGTAGCCCAGCTGCGAGGCCAACTCGCCTTCGTTTGGTATCGGCAGCGGCGATTTCCGAACGCGCGTGTGCGCCCCGAGCCCCCCATCCACCGGCAGGACGATGCCGGTGACGTACCGGCCCGACGGTGCGCTGAGGAAGAGGGCTGCGTTCGCCACGTCCTCGGCCGCAGACGACGCCGGTGGCGCGGCCCGCCGCCATGCGTCCGGCCCAGTTTCCTTGGTGCCGCCCGTTATCAGGGCCATCTCGTGGTCCAGGCGGCAGGCATCCGTCACGAGTGGGCCGCCAGGTTGACTGCAACCGTGGTTCGGGACCGCGAACGACGCCGTGATCGGTCGGCTGGACCTTGCCCCATTCCCTGGAGCCGCCTCGCCGTATTGGGGCCGATCACCAGCTCAGATTACTCTAGTGGTCAATTAATTGACAAGCGACTTCTCTTGAACGCCCAGGGGTTTTGCGGACCGGTCAGGCGTCGCCGGCCGAGCGTCGCATCGCCGTCACTGCGGCGCGCAGCTGCGCAACGTCCTTCGCGGTGCTGCCGGACATGCCGAAGTCGATCGTGGTGAGCGCGCGGGTCGCATCGTTGGCGGTCTTGCGTCCGAGCTCGGTGATGGTGACGCAGGTGGCCCGTCGGTCGGTGGGATGCGGACTACGTCTCAGCATGTCGCGCTGTTCGAGTCGATCGGTGGCGAGAGTGGCGGTGGTGGCGTGGACCATCAGGTTGCGGGCCAGGCTCGAGATCAATCGGGTTCCGGTTTCGGAGAGTTGCAGCGTCATGAGCAGCAAGTAGTCGGTCATGTTGAGCCCATGCGACTTCAACTCGGTGTCAACGGCGTCCGCAACGATCCGCTGGTAGCGCAGGAGTGAGGTCAAGGCTAAGAATCGTTGCTCGTCTCCGTCGAGCTCCTGCTGCTCCCAGTAGTGCTTGGCCCAGTCGACGGGATCCGTGATCGTGTCGGGGGTCTTGGCCGCCTTGGGCGCTTTGGCCACACTGGTCTCCCTCTAGTCGCGTGATCAACAGTCTATCCTGCAAGTTCCCTTCCGCGTAGCATGGCCGGTTGGCGCGCGCCGATCGGCTTCACCCCTTGACCGCTGTGCGCGAATCCTGCGCCGCTCGCAAGTAGTTGATGGTCGCTTCGCTCAGCCCGCCATCGACGTAGAGCACCTGACCCGTCACATAGCGGGCGTCATGGCCGAGGAAGAACGGAACTGCGTCGGCGATGTCCTCTGGGACTGCGCGCCTGCCCGCGGGGATCAGCTGGTTGAACCTGGCCTCTCGCTCGGGATCGGCGGAAACCGTTGCCGTTCCCTCGGTGCGGACGCCGCCCGGGGCAATGGCGTTCACTCGAATCCCCCGATCGGCCAACTCGACCGCACACAACTTGGTCAGCGACACCACGGCAGCCTTCGACGGTGAATAGGCCGCGGTTCCGGGAGTGGGGAGCTTGGCGGCTATCGACGCAACGTTGACGATCGCGGCGCCGGCGGCCTCGCTCAGCTGGGGCAGCAAGGCCTGCGTCATTATCAACGTGCCGAGTACGTTGACGTCCATCACCTTTCGAAACTCGTCGGGGTCGACCTCGGCCAGCGACGCGGGTGGGAAGATCCCCGCGTTGTTGACCAGTGCGTCGACGCGGGGCAACGACGATGAGAACCGCAGTGCGGCCTCCTTGTCCGTGATGTCGAGTTCTGCAGCGATGCCGTCTATTTGGTCCGCCACGCGTTGTGCGGCCGCCCCATCGAGGTCTACGACGACCACGCGGTAGCCGTCCCTGGCCAGTCGTGTGGAGACGGCGGCGCCGATGCCCCGGCCGCCGCCGGTCACCACGGCAACTCGGGCTGTA
>JAHFVB010000466.1 GCA_023264755.1 Mycobacterium sp.
ACCGACCCCGCCGTCGCCGCGCTGCTGCCCACCTCACCCACCGACGCCACGGTCATCTTCGGCTACTCGCAAAGTGCCCGGATCGCCACCGATTACAAGCGCTCGCTCATCGACTACGCCGCTGCCAACGGTTGGGCGGCCGTGCCCGACGTCTCGTTCGTGTTGATCGGCAATCCCGATCGGCCCAACGGCGGCATCCTGGAACGGTTCGTTGGCTTGTCGATCCCCTACCTCGGGGTCACCGCGGACGGAGCGACGCCAACCGACAGCGGGTGCGACGCCAACGGCACGAACTGCCACCTCGACACCGTCGACATCGCCTGGCAGTACGACGGTTACGCCAACTTCCCCCTACACCCGCTGAACCTGCTTGCCGACGTCAATGCCGTGATGGGCATCCTCTACGAGCACGGCAACTACGACGTAGGCATCAGCCAGCCCAATCTGGACAGCGGAGCCATCGTCGATCAGGGGCAGTACCAGGACACCCACTACTACCTGATTCCGGCGAAGGAGGTGCCGCTCCTGGCGCCACTCGACGGCGTCCTACCCGCGCCGGTGCGCGCCGCACTGGACGTCCCGTTGCGCACCATCATCGAAATGGGCTACGACCGCTCCACCAGCCCCGGCCAGCCGACGCCGGCGAAGTGGTTCAGGTTCTCCCCGGTGCGGGACGCCGTCACCGTCGGCATCGCAGTGGCCACCGGCCTCGACAACGGCATCGCCCTGGCGACCAACAACCCGAACAACCGCCCGCTGGGCACCACTCCCAGTGGCATCTACGGCGTGCCGGAATTCGAGTTCAAGAACCTACTACCCAAGACCGTTACGTCGACCACCGCCACGCAGCACCCTGCGGTCGGATCGGCTGCGACCGTCTCGACCGAGCGCAAGACGGCGACCTCCAACGCGGCCCTCGACGCGCCCCCGGTCGTACGCGATGCACCCGACGCGGCCGACTCCGTGGCGACCAAGCCAAGATCAACCGCGACCGAGGGTGACTCGGCACCGGAGGCCGGGCCGGCTCGTCCGCACCGCCCGAAGCCGCTCGCCAAGGCCATCAGCGATGTCAAGCACTTCCTGGCCGGTGCTGGGGGTCGTTCCGCTGGCACCGTCGCCGATACGAAGGAAGGTGGCCGAAAAGGCAAGGGCGGCAAGAGCAGTGCCGCCTCCACCGGGCCGGACACTGCAGGGCCGGATCAGCAGTCCAAGTCTGCAGCCACGTCCGGTACCGGCGCCGAGCATCGGTCCGACGGCTAGCGCTAGCTGGTGGCGCGCCACTCGGCGATTCGTCGACCCAACTCCGTGGCAGGCGGGCTCTGCAGAATCCATTCGGAGGCGATGTCCCGCCAGACAGCGCTGGCCTCGAGCGTGCCGAGCAGCGCGCACACGCTCATTTCGGTACGGCGCGAAAAGGTGTGGGCACTTTGCAGTCGCTGCCGAAACACGCCCGAGCCGAAGTCCGAACGCGGCATCATGGCCTGCGTCAGTGACTTGTAGGCCGTTCGGTCGGTAACGCGGACGACCCCGGGGGTGAAGAACCATTCCCCGACCGTCTGCATGTACCGCAAGGCCATGTCCGCGGGCATGGCGTCGCTGTCGACGATGAACCCGGCCGCGCACGCCAGTCGATGTGCGGTCTGGGCATCACCGCTCATCACCGCCGCGAATATCGCGCGCTCCAGGTCGATCTCGGCTTCGGTCATCTGCACGAAGAGTCCGAAGTCGAGGAAGCCAACGCGCATGTCGGGCAACACGATCACGTTGCCGGGGTGGGGATCCGCGCAGAAGCTCCCCGTGGTGTAAAGGCTTCCGCAGTAGAAGCGATAGATGACCTCACCGATCCGGTCGCGCACCGCTTGGTCGGCATCGCCGAGCTGGTGCAACTGCGTGCCGTCGAGGTACTCGGTTACCAGGATCCGCTCGGTGCACAGTTCGTCGATCGGTTCGGGGATGACGAACACCGGATGGCCACGGTAGGCCTCGTAGACGGCGCGGTGACTCGCGAGTTCGCGACCGTAGTCCAACTCCGCCAGGATCTGTCGGCTCACTTCCGCCAGGATGTCCTCCAAGCCGACCTCTGCGTAGTAGCGCGGACGCAGTCGGACCAGCAGGGCCAGGTTCTTCAGATCGGCGCGCACCGCGTGACGGATCGACGGGTACTGCGCCTTCACCGCAACGACGCGACCGTCGGTCAGGCGCCCTCGGTAGACCTGGCCAAGCGACGCCGACGCGATCGGCGTCGGCTCGATGGACTCCAGCAGCCGGCCGCGGGCGCCCAAGTCCTCGTCGATCGCGCGAAGTACCGCGGCGTTGTCTGCGGGAGGCGCCTGGCTGAACAGTGGCTCGAGGCGGCGGGCGAACTCCGCGCGGGACTCGGCCGATCCGAGGCCGAAATTCAGCAGCGAAAGGACTTGGCCCAGTTTCATGGCCGCGCCCTTCATCGAGCCGAGCGTGACCGCGAGATCGTCGGCCAACCGCAAGATCCGCTCGTCCTGGGCGCGGGCCTGTTCCGCTTCGGACAGAAACGGACTGCGCACCGATCCGATCGCCTCGCGCGCGGTGTGCCGCACGGCGACCCGCCCGATGCGCGCGCCCCGCGAAAGTCGGCTGCCCGGCTTGTCGCCCGCTGTCACGACCGACGTCCGAACGCGGGGGCCAATCGGCACCGGAGGCTTGTCGGTGGGAGCGTCAGGTTCATGAGCAGTGGGCCGATCGCGCGCATGTTATCGATCAGGACGGCCAACGCCGCGGTCCGGCCGGTACGGGTCGTATCGACTGGGGAAGGCGTCGGACGTGGTGGCGTTCATGGTAGAGGAACTCACGGTGGCGCGGAGCCTGGGCCGCCTCCCGCCCTGTTCGCCAGCAAACCGGCAGCCGACGCGACCGGAGGAGCGCAATCAATGCCGTCGAGTCCGACCCGAGCCCCCAAATCGGCCCCAAAGTGGTTGAACCGCACGCTTTGTCGAGCGACGGTGCCGGCTGGATTGCCGAATGCTCTAGACTGGCCGGATGCCCCGTTCGGGCGCGGCGAACGCTGCGGACAAGCCCAAACGCGGCCGGGGTCGGCCCGCTGAACCGGGTCTGCGTGAGGAGCGACGCCGCGAGATCGTGCGTTCGGCGTACGCAGTGCTCACCGAGCGCGGGTATGAACGGACCTCGATTTCGGATATCGCGCGCCACGCCAAGGTCGGTCAGGGCACCGTCTACCGCTACTTCGACAGCAAACGGGACTTGTTGGACCACGTCTTCGACTACGCGGTAGCCAAGACGGTGCGCGCATTGGACGTCGACTCGGTCGACGTCACGAACCCCACCGACCACCAGACGGTGCCGGGGCTGATCGACGTCTTTGGCCGACGGCTGTTCGACCTCGTCGACAACGATCCTGCGCTCCTCCGCCTCATCACCGTGGAGAGCAGCGCCATCGACCCCGAACTGCGGCACCGGGTGATCGGGTTGGTCGCCACCCTGGACGCGGAACTGACCAAGCGCTTCCAGGCGTCGGCTTCCGAACCGAGCCGGACGGCCGATCGAGACTTGTTCGGCCTGTTGGGGCGGCTGGTGATCGGGATGAGCGGTCCGGGCGTCGCGATGTCGATCAACGGCGAGACCGCAACCGATCAGCGGGCGCTGGTCTTGTCCACCGCCGTCGCCATCGCCGATCGTGGACTGCTCAGCGACGCCGACGGCGCGCAGGACGGCACGCAGGACGGCCATGCCTAACTCTTCGGCCGGCGTGGACCGAGCCGCCGACTTGTACAACGCGGCGATCGAATTGTTCATCGAGCGCGGCTACCGCGATGTCGACGTCGCCCACATCGCCAAGCGCAGCGGGGTCAGCGCGGGCACGTTCTACAACTACTTTCGCAACAAGCGCGACCTGCTCGAGGTGCTGGTGTCGCGCACCCACGCCGACCTGGCGGCGGCGTTCGCCGGGTCGCGCGACGCAGCGACGATCACTACGCGTGCCGGCTTCATCGCCGAGTTCGAGGCGATGGTCCGCCGGGTGCTGACCTATGTCGCCGACAACGGGCCGGTGATGAGCTTCGCGGCGCTGACCGCTCCCGGCGTCGATGACGACAGCTTCGCGGCTCTGAATCAGAGCTACCGAACCCTGGGGGCGCAGTGCTCAGCATTCCTGTCGGTGGCCCGGGAGCGCGGGTGGGTACGCAACGACGTCGATCTGCAGGTCGCCGGTCAGGCGATGGTGTCCTCCATGTTCGCCACCACCTTGCCCATCCTGCTGGGAAATCCGACCGAGTTCGACATCGAGCGGG
>JAHFVB010000467.1 GCA_023264755.1 Mycobacterium sp.
TCGGCGCGTCCGAGTCCGATTCCCTCGGTTACGCGTTGCGAACCGCGTCCTCGAGTTCGGCGATGACGAGCTTGCGCATGCCGAGCATGACCTTGGCCGCCGCGGCTGCTCGCGCAGGCTCGGGATCGCCGAGCAGTTCGTAGAGCCGGCCGGGAACCACCTGCCAACTCAGCCCGAACCTGTCCTTGAGCCAGCCACAGTGGGATTCTTCACCGCCGTCGACCAGCCGGTCCCAGTAGTAGTCGACTTCGTCCTGGTCGGCGCACTCGATGACGAAGGACACGGCCTCGGAGAACGGGAACTCCGGGCCACCGTTGATTCCGACGAACTTCTGGCCGTCGAGCACGAAGCTCCCGGACATCACCTCCCCTGGCGTCCCAGGGCCGGATTCCGAGTAGTGGGTGAACCCCTCCATGGACGAATTGGGGAACACCGAGGTGTAGAAGGTGGCGGCTTCGGCGAGGTTGCCGTTGAACCAGAGTGACGGCGTGATGGTGGGCATGCCCGGGTAGACCTCGATGTGCCCCGATACTCATCGCAGGGTCCCGTCGGGCTCGGCGAAGGTGCTGGGTAACGTGCACTTCGGGGGTGGCCGAAAGGAAGCCATGAGCACTGGGAACAGCACTGCGCAGACCGTCACGTTCCGCGGTGTCGACGACCTGGCCCTGGTCGCCGACGAATGGAATCGGGACACGGCCTCGGCCGGGGAACGTCCGACGGTCCTGATGCTTCACGGTGGCGGCCAAAACCGATTCTCCTGGAAGAACACCGGCCAGCTGCTCGCCGACGAGGGTTACCACGTCGTCGCCCTGGACAGCCGCGGGCATGGAGACAGCGACCGCTCACCGACTGCGGACTACTCGGTGGAGACCCTGTGCGGCGACGCGCTGCAGGTGCTGTACCAGATCGGCAATCCCGCGGTGCTCATCGGCGCCAGCATGGGTGGGCTGACCGGAATCCTGGCGGCTCACGAGGCCGGGCCGGAGCTCGTCGAGAAGCTGGTGCTCGTCGACGTGGTGCCGAGGTTCGAGAAGGACGGCAGTGCCCGCATCCGCGACTTCATGGCCTCGGGCATCGACGGCTTCGAATCGCTCGAGGAGGCGGCGGACGCGGTGGCCGCGTATCTTCCGCACCGCACCAAGCCGCGCAGTCCCGAAGGGCTGAAGAAGAACCTGCGGCTGCGTGACGGACGCTGGTACTGGCACTGGGATCCCGCGTTCCTGACCAAGCCGAGCGACGATCCGTTCGCCCGGATGGACAAGCTCGAACAGGCCGCCGTCAACCTGGAAGTGCCGATACTGCTCATCCGCGGCAGATTGTCCGACGTGGTGAGCGACGCCGGCGTCGAGGACTTCCTCGCCAAGGTTCCGCAGGCCGAGCTCGCCGAACTGGCCGGTGCGGGACACACCGCCGCCGGTGACGACAACGACGCCTTCAGCGACGTCGTGGTGCGGTTCGTGGCCCGATAGGCGGCGTGCACCGATGAGCGCAGAACCCCGGATGACCGGTTTCAACTTCCTCGAACGACCCGAACTACCCGCGCCGCAGGTATCGGTCGAACAGGCTCAGCAGCTGTTGGCCACCTACTACGGCAGCTCCGCCCGCGCGGAAGCTCTTGGAAGCCAACAGGACAAGAACTTCTTGGTCTTCGATGACACCGACGAGGCGATCGGCGTGCTGAAGATCGCCAATCCGGCCTTCACCGCGACCGAACTGGAGGCCCAGGATGCCGCCGCGCAGCTGATCGCGGAGGCCGAGCCGACGGTCCGGGTCGCGGTCCCGCAGCCGAACGTGGCGGGGCAGCCGTACAGCACCGTCACCCGGTTACTCGACGACACCGCCTACGTCAGACTGCTGCGGTATCTACCCGGCGGAACGTTGCTCGACGACGGCTACCTCTCCCCCACGGTCGTGGCGGGAATGGGCGACCTCGCCGGCCGAGTCAGTCGGGCGCTCGCGGACTTCACCCACCCCGGCCTCGACCGCGCCGTGCAGTGGGATCTGCGCTACGCCAACGCCGTTGTCGACGAGCTCATTTCGCACGTACCCGATCCGGCCATGCGCGAACGGATCGCCACGGGCACCGAGCACGCCTGGGCGCGCGTCGAGGCGCTGGCTCCCGAGCTGCCCCGCCAAGCCGTCCACCTCGACCTCACCGATGCCAACATCGTGGCGCGGCGTCCGGTCGGCGGCCCGCCCAAGCCGGACGGAATCATCGACTTCGGCGATCTGTCGGACACCTGGGCCGTCAGCGAGCTCGCCATCACGATGTCGGCGATACTCGGCCACCCCGGCGCCCGGCCTACCTCGATCCTGTCCGGCGTCAAGGCCTTTCACCGGATTCGCCCACTGAGCGTCGCCGAGGCGCAGGCGTTGTGGCCGCTTCTGGTGCTGCGCACCGCCGTGCTGCTGGTCAGCGACGCCCAGCAGGCCACGCTCGACCCGGACAACGAGTACGTCACCGGGCAGACCGAGGCTCAGTTGCGGATGTTCGAGCAGGCCGAATCGGTCCCGGTCGAGGTGATGACGGCGGTGATCCAGGCCGAGCTCGGGCT
The DNA here is from genome assembly GCA_023264755.1 of Mycobacterium sp. Lineage (GTDB taxonomy): Bacteria > Actinomycetota > Actinomycetes > Mycobacteriales > Mycobacteriaceae > Mycobacterium. Next base: position 2,556 of record JAHFVB010000467.1, read on the forward strand.
GGACCGGCCCCAGCACGCCCCCACCGGCGACGCGTTCATGGTTGCCGTCGACCGGAGCTCGGTCGTGACGCTCGCACTGTCCTCGACGTCGGAGGCCTTCGACACGGCGTTCTCACCTGGCGGCTGGCTTCCACCCGACCTCGAGGACGAACTGGCCAGGGCCGCAGTGCACGACGGTGCGACGTTGGTGCTGACCCGGTTCGGCGAGCCCCGGTTGACGCGGGCGCCAGTGTTGAGCAACGACTCCCCCGACGTGGTGTCCACCGGACTCGGAATGTGGCCCGCCGCAGCCACGGAGCTCGTCGCGCCGTGGCCGGGTGAGGTCACGCGCAGCAGCGACCGGTTGACGCTACGTGCGGCCGACTACGAGTTGACGGTGACCGGCGCGGACGGGCCGGAGGCCACCGGTCACGTCGATGCGGGTGAGCCGTTGGCCACGGCGCCGGTCGGCCGCTGGACGCAGCTCTCGGTGCGGCCACGAGGCGCACCGGAACCGCCGGCGTTCACCACCGCCGAGCTGGCACCCGGCTGGCTCGCGGTGACGCGTGACCCTCGCCCGCTGCTCGGGCTGCCCAGTCTGCCTCAGACGTCGACCCCAGATTTGTTGGCGCGCCGCGACAATAGCTTCGCGCGGGTCCAGGAGCACTACTACGAGGATCCGCCGCAGATCGAGCGCGGCTGGCGCCATCAGCTGATGTCGACATCCGGTCGGGTCTACCTCGACATGGTCAACAACGTCGCGGTGCTCGGCCACGCCCACCCGCGGGTGGCCGATGCGGCCAACCGTCAGTTGCGCAAGCTCAATACGAATTCGCGGTTCAACTACGAAGCGGTGGTCGAGTTCAGCGAGCGGCTGGCTGCGACGTTGCCGGAACCGTTGGACACCGTCTTCCTGGTGAACTCCGGTTCGGAGGCAAGCGATTTGGCGTTGCGGCTGGCGATGGCCGCGACGGGCCGGCGCGACGTCGTCGCGGTCCGCGAGGCCTATCACGGGTGGACGTACGGCACCGACGCGGTGTCCACGTCGACGGCCGACAATCCCAATGCCTTGGCCACGCGTCCGGACTGGGTACATACGGTGGAGTCGCCCAACAGCTTTCGTGGTCGGTATCGGGACGCGGACGTCGGCCGATATGCGGTCGACGCGGTGCGCCAAGTCGACGAGTTGGTGGCGGCCGGGCGCGCACCCGCGGGCTTCATCTGCGAGACCGTGTACGGCAACGCCGGCGGAATGGCGCTGCCCGACGGCTACCTGGCGCAGGTGTACGGCGCCGTCCGGGCGTGCGGCGGACTGGCCGTGGCCGACGAGGTGCAGGTGGCCTACGGCCGCCTCGGGCATTGGTTCTGGGGTTTCCACCAGCAGGGGGTGGTGCCCGACATCGTCTCCGTCGCAAAGTCGTTGGGCAACGGCTACCCGCTGGGCGCGGTCATCACCACTCGCGCCGTCGCCGAGGCGTTCAGCACACAGGGCTACTTCTTCTCCTCGACGGGCGGCAGTCCGCTCTCCTGCGCGATCGGGCTGACGGTGCTCGACGTACTGGCCGACGAAGACCTGCAGGGCAATGCGTTACGGGTGGGCAGCCACCTCAAGGAGCGCCTGCTCGCGTTGGCCGACCGGCACCCGATCGTGGGGACCGTGCACGGGATGGGGCTGTACCTTGGCGTCGAGCTGGTGCGGGACCGCGAGACGCTGACGCCCGCCACCGAGGAGACG
>JAHFVB010000635.1 GCA_023264755.1 Mycobacterium sp.
CGCAGTTCAACTCGATATCGCTGGGATGTGTCACGAGAGCAGGACTCAGCGCTCGTTCGCCAGCTGAGTTCGCCACACCTCAGAAGGGTGGGTTGTTGTTCTCGAAGACGTGGGCGTCGTTGAGTTTGCGCGCGGCCGCGATGAACCGTCCTGGGTCTGGTGGAGTCCTTGATCGCACCAGGAGGATGTTGTTGTGGCTGCGCAGAGGAAGTTCGACCCGGAGACCCGTGAGCGGGCTGTTCGGATGTATCACGATCGGATGGCACAGACCGGAGAGTCGAAACGCGGGGCTCGCCGGTACGTGGGACAGATTCTCGGGATCAACGAGGCCACGTTGCGGAACTGGGTCGAGGACCGCTACGGCATGACCAACTCAGTGTCGTCGGATAGGGGTGAAGATCCGGGCGCTGAGCTCACTGCGCTGCGCCGGGAGAATGCTGAATTACGCAGAGCCAATGAGATTTTGAAAACTGCGACAGCGTTTTTCGCAGCGGCGGAGGTCGACCGCCGACTGCGGTGATCGTCGATTACATCGATGCTCACCGCCACCAGTTCGGGGTCGACCCGATCTGCACCGTCCTCGCCGAGCACGGCCTGCCGATCGCCCCGTCCACCTACTACGCCGCCAAAGCCCGCGGCCCGGTCAGCGACACCGCCTGGACCGAAGCCCACGCGGCCAACACCGTGCACCGGCTCTACGTGGCCAACAGGCGGCTCTACGGTGTCCGCAAGATGTGGCATGCGATGAAACACGCTGGTCACGAGATGGGTCGGGATCAGGTGGCCCGATTGATGCGGATCTGCGGAATCTCCGGGGCGGTGCGCGGCAAGCATCGCACCATCACCACCACGACAGACCCGGCAGCCCTGCGGCACCCCGATCTCATCGAGCGTCAATGGGGTCAACCGACTCGGCCCGATCAGTGGTGGGTCGCCGATTTCACCTAATGGGAGAGTCGGACCCGTTCCGACACGCACGACGCGAACCGGCAGGGGTCACTGAGATTTCACCGATCGGGGCGCAGTCTGGCTGGTGAGCTGCCGGCAGGTGATCACTACATGTGATTGCACGGACGCGTCCCGAGATCTCGTACGTAGACGGTGACCCTGCCGGTCCGCCACGAGGCAAGTGATCGGCTTGTGAGATGCCGCGCCACCGAGCGCTGTCCATTAGGTCGCCGCACCAACCTCGAGCTCGGGAACGAAGGAGCACACGAACACAGAACGGAGACATGTGAAGATGAAACTGACGTGTGGGGTCGATTGGGCCGAGGCTCATCATGATGTGGCGCTGGTCGACGAGGACGGTGTCGTCGTCGCGCGTTCCCGGATCAGTACCTGTGCAACTGGATTCGGTACACTACTGACTCTTATCGCCGACCATGGTGGCAGCGTCGAGGACACCCCGATCGCAATTGAAACCGACAAGAACCTGCTTGTCGTGGCGTTGGCCGACGCCGGATTCGCGCTGTATCCGATCAATCCCCGTGCGGTCGCCCGCTACCGCGAACGGCACGGTCAGGCCGGCAGCAAGTCCGATCCCGGTGACGCGGCGGTGCTGGCACACATCTTGCGCACCGACCGGCACATGCACCGCCGGTTAGCGGTGGTGAGCGAGCAGGGCCGCGCGGTCAAAGTGCTTGCTCGTCAGCATCAGGAGGCGGTCTGGGCTTTACATCAGGCCGTCAGTCGGCTGCGGTCGGCCTTGCTGGAGTTCTATCCGCAAGCGCTGCAGGCATTTCCGAATCTGAAGCATCGTGCCGCGCTGACCGTGCTAGCGGCGGCGCCCGACCCGGCAGCGGCCTTGAAGCTCACCCGTGCACGGGTGGTGGCCCTGTTGAAGAAGTCCGGGCGAGGCAACCACCCTGCGTTGGTCGACCAGATCCTGGCCGACCTGCGGGCACCGGCGTTGCGACAACCACCCCGCGTCGAAGACGCCTACGGTCATGCCGTGAGGGGCCTCGTCGGCAACGTCGTCGCGTCGCAACACGCCGTCGACAACCTCGAAACCGTGATGGGTCATGAGTTCGATGCCCACCCGAAAGCGGCGATCCTGCGCTCTGTCCCCGGTCTGGGGCCGATCCTCGCGGCGCGTGTTCTCGGCGAAATTGGCGACGATCCAGCACGATTCACCGAACCGGGCAACCTGCGCGCCTATGCTGGAACTGCTCCGGTCACGATCGCGTCGGGCCGCTCGCACTACGTCAAGGCCCGCAAGGTCTGCAACAAGCGACTCGGAGACGCCTGCCACTGGTGGGCGTTCTCGATGCTCACCAAATCCGTCGGTGCCCGCGCCCACTACGATCGACGCCGGGCTCGCGGCGACCACCACAACGCTGCCTTGCGCAACCTCGCCAACAAACTCCTCGGACGACTGTGGTGGTGCCTGGCCAACAGCCAACCGTGGGATGACGAAGCCGCCTGGCCCCACCGATCCGAACACTCAGATCCGGTCGCTGCTTGACAACTCACTCGCGTGGGATGTCTACATCTGGACGCTGCAGGGATTCGTCTACACCGCCTTCTGTGTCGATGTGTTCTCCCGCCGGATTCTGGGGTGGCGGGTGATGTCGACCAAGGCGACACCGTTGGTGACCAGCGTCCTTGAACAGGCCGTGTTCACCCGCCGTAGGACTGACTTCCGTTTCACAACAACAGGTTTGGTGCATCACTCCGATGCTGGAAGCCAGTACACCTCACTGGCTTTCACCGACGCGCTCCACGAGTCCGGCATTGCCGGCTCGATCGGCTCGGTCGGTGACGCCCTGGACAACGCGTTGATGGAATCAGCGATCGGACTCTACAAAACCGAACTGATCAATCGGGAGAAATCCTGGACCGGTAGAGCCGACGTGGAACGGGAAACAGCCACCTGGGTTCATTGGTACAACACCACCCGCCTGCACTCCTCCCTGGGCTATCTCTCGCCGACCGCATACGAGGAGCGCTACCGTGACAGCGTCGCCTCCAGACCGGAGGTGGCCTAACCGAAGGTCTCCATCCAGACCAGGACGGTTCAGTCTGATAGTTGGAAGTCAAACCCCCACGCTGACCACCACTCGATCCTGCCCTAGCATCGGCCACCATGCCGGCTCACCCAGACTTCCAAGAACCTGTCCGACTGATGTCGGATGGGGCAGGACTGGCGACCGACGCCCAGCAAGCGCTGGCGCGAACGGTGAGCTTGACCCTCACGGGCGACGAGCCGCGCACTGTGGTGGCCGCACTCCTGGACGATCATTTGCAACCTGCGATCCACGGCACCCATCCGAAGCCAGCCACCGACCGCCAGCGTCAGTTCCTTGCCGAACTGGGAGGGCCGCAGGCGGACGAGCCTCAACTGAATCGCAATATCGCATCAGCCTGGATTGAGCATTTGCTGACGCTGCGGACCATCGAGGCGTTGATCAGGTTGCAGCCCGCGAAGAACGATGCGGTAATCGCACGAAAGGTCACGAATTTTGAAGGCCAGACCACGGAATCCCTTTACTTTCATATTATTTCGAGTATCGGTGCTGACGGTTTGATCTACTTCAAAGGGGGAAACGGTCAGTGCGCCCGAGCGGGTCGCGTCACCAAGGCGTTGCCATCAGACAACCCCAATGACTACCCGCAGTTCCGTGAACTGACCGAGGACCAGTCGTTGTGAACCCCCACTTGAACGCCGATGGGATGGGACTGCCTGAGCTGTTCATAAACGGGGTGTCGGCAGCCGGGGCGGTGGCAGCCGCGATAGTGGCGCTGATCATCGCCACCAGGGACCGTGGGGAACGACGCCGAGAACGCCGCGCTGCCGAACGCGCACAAGCGCGCCTGGTCCTGGTGGAGGTCGTCACCCACCTGAGCGATATCCGGTACCACATCAGGGTGCTCAACCACAGTGCCCAGCCCATCCTGAGCGTCGGGCTCGATCACGTTGTGCTGCAAGGTCATGACGCCCGCTGGCAGCTAGCACAGGACGAGGAGGCCGTGATCCGCGTGGTCCGACCAGAAAAGCAGGCGGCACCTGCATCGTTCGTCGGCGAGTTCCTCCTACCTGACGGCACCGCTATCACTACAGCTGCGCCCGACGAATACGGCAACACCTACTACGACGACAAGCCACACCCCGGCCTGGTCCGTGCCTTCATCACATTCACTGACTCCAGCGGCAACACCTGGCGCGCCGACACCGACGGCCACCTCACCCACACCGGGACAGCGGACTGACGATCGCCTAGTCAGAGGTGGTGGACCGCTGGTGGTGTAATTTCATCGCGTCGTT
>JAHFVB010000078.1 GCA_023264755.1 Mycobacterium sp.
TACAAGTCGATCCGCTCGGACAACACCGCGGTGCGCTGGATGCAGAACGCCCTCTCGTTCATCGGTTTCGTGCCGCCGGACGAGAACGATCTGGTCAAGCGAGTCATCGCCGTCGGTGGACAGACCGTGGAGTGCCGGGCCGATACGGGGCTGACAGTCAACGGCAAGAAGCTCAACGAGCCGTACCTGGACCCCGCGACGATGATGGCCGACCCTGCGGTCTATCCGTGCCTGGGCAATGAGTTCGGACCGGTGAAGGTGCCCGACGGCCGGATTTGGGTGATGGGCGACAACCGCACGCACTCGGCCGATTCGCGCGCCCACTGCACCAACGTGCCCGCCGACGCCCAGAAGGGGCTGCTGTGCACCGGCGACCCGACGGCCGGCACGGTCCCCGTCGACAACGTCATCGGCAAGGCCAGGTTCATCGCGTGGCCGCCGGGACGCTGGGGCGGCGTCTCGGCGATCGACCCGCAGCGTTGAGCGCCGGGCAGTAGGAGTCTTCGTGCCGGCGAGCTGGCCGCCTCGAACGGTGATTCGCAAGTCCGGGGGGTTGCGCACCATCGAAGCTGCGCTGTACCGAAGTGGACTGGGTCCGGTGGCCGGCGTCGACGAGGTGGGGCGCGGCGCGTGTGCCGGGCCATTGGTGGTGGCTGCCTGCGTGCTCGGCCCGAACCGACTGGAGAGTCTGGCTGCGCTGGACGACTCCAAGAAGCTCACCGAGCGGGAGCGCGAGCGACTGTTTCCGCTGATCAGGCGATATGCAGTCGCTTATCACGTGGTGTTCATCCCCGCGCCGGAAGTCGACCGGCGGGGCGTGCACGTGGCCAACATCGAAGGCATGCGTCGAGCGGTCGCCGGGTTGCCGATGCGGCCGGGCTACGTACTGTCCGACGGGTTCCGGGTGCCGGGGTTGCCGATGCCGTCACTGCCGGTGATCGGTGGGGACGCGGCCGCGGCCTGCATCGCGGCGGCCAGCGTCTTGGCGAAGGTCAGCCGGGACCGGCTGATGGTGGCCATGGACGACGACCACCCGGGCTACGGCTTTGCGCTGCACAAGGGCTACTCCACCCCGACGCACACCGCGGCGTTGGCAGAATTGGGCCCCTGCGCCGAGCATCGACAATCGTTCGTCAACGTCCGTCGAGCGGGTAACCGAACCGAGGTCGTCATCCGCGACGGCACTGGCGACGCCGGTGATCAGGAGCCGGCGCAGCGCCGGGAGTTGGGGTGAGGAAAGATGAGACCAACCGAAACAGAAGGACCACTGACTAGATGAGTGCCGAAGATCTCGAGAAGTACGAAACCGAGATGGAGCTCTCGCTGTACCGCGAATACAAGGACATCGTGGGGCAGTTCAGCTATGTCGTGGAGACCGAGCGGCGGTTCTACCTGGCCAACAGCGTGGAGTTGGTGCCGCGCAACTCCGATGGCGAGGTCTACTTCGAGCTCCGGCTGGCCGATGCGTGGGTGTGGGACATGTACCGCCCCGCGCGCTTCGTCAAACAGGTCCGGGTGATCACCTTCAAGGACGTCAACATCGAAGAGGTCGAGAAGCCCGAGTTGAGGCTGCCCGACTAACCGTCGCAGGACGCTCCGCGTGCGTAGCGTACGGATGTGACCGAAGACCGAGTGCCCGTCGCCGTCGTGACGGGGGCCAGCCGTGGCGCAGGTCGCGGCATCGCCGCCGCACTGAGCGCGGCGGGCTGGCGCGTCTACCTGACCGGGCGGACCGTGACCGACCCCGGCGACGGCGGAATTGCCGTGCGGGTCGATCACCGTGACGACGCCGACGTGGCGGCGCTGTTCGCCCGGGTGGAACGCGAATGTGGTCGGCTGGACCTGCTGGTCAACAACGCCGCTGCCGTCCACGACGACCTCGTCGGCGCACAACCGTTCTGGGCCAAGCCCCTGGCCCTGGCCGTCGTGCTCGACGTCGGCCTGCGGTCGGCCTACGTGGCGTCCTGGTACGCGGCGCCGCTGATGGTCGGGTCCGGGCATGCGCTCATCGCGTTCACATCGTCGCCGGGCTCGGTCTGCTACCTGCACGGCCCGGCCTACGGCGCGCAAAAGGCCGGTGTCGACAAGATGGCCGCCGACATGGCCGTCGACTTCGCGGGCACGGGCGTGGCGACCGTGTCGATCTGGATGGGCATCCTGCTGACCGAGAAGTTCTGCCGAGCCTTCGACGGGCATCCGGAGGCGCTGGCGGAAACCGCCAAGCACGCCGAGACGCCCGAGTTCACCGGACGGCTCGTCGACGCGCTCTACCGAGACCCGGCCCTAGCGGAGCTGAGCGGTCAGACGGTGATCGGCGCCGAACTCGCCACCCGGTACGGCCTCACCGACATCGACGGCCGCCGGCCCCCGTCGCACCGTGCTGCGCTCGGCGCGCCGCGGAAACCGTCCACCGTGGTGATGCGCTGACGACGAGACCGGCGGCGCTTGCCACACTGGAGTCATGCGCACCACACCGCAGTGCTGGCTTACCGACATGGATGGCGTCCTGGTTCACGAGGAGCGGGCCCTGCCAGGCGCGGCCGAGTTCCTGCAGACGTTGCGCGACCGTGCCCGACCCTTCCTCGTGCTGACGAACAACTCGATCTTCACCCCGCGCGATCTGGCCGCCCGGCTCGTGCGGTCCGGCCTCGAGGTGCCGGAGGCCTCGATCTGGACCTCGGCCTTGGCCACGGCGGCTTTCCTGCACGCCCAGTTGCCCGGTGGATCGGCCTACGTCATCGGTGAGGCAGGCCTGACGACGGCGCTACACGAGGTCGGCTACACGTTGACCGACACGGGTCCGGACTTCGTCGTACTCGGGGAAACGCGAACGTATTCGTTCGAGGCGATCACCAAGGCCATCCGGCTCATCGGTGGCGGCGCGCGCTTCATCGCCACCAACCCCGACGTCACCGGGCCGTCGGCCGAAGGGCCGACGCCCGCGACCGGATCGGTGGCCGCGCTGATCACGAAGGCCACGGGTCGCGAGCCCTACTTCGTCGGCAAGCCCAACCCGATGATGTTCCGTAGTGCGCTCAACCGCATCGAGGCGCATTCGGAGAACACCTTCATGGTCGGCGACCGGATGGACACCGACGTCGTGGCGGGCATCGAGGCCGGACTGGAAACCATCCTGGTCCTGACCGGCTCCACGAAGCGGGAGGACATCGAGCGCTATCCGTTCCGACCCAGCCGGGTGCTGGATTCCATCGCCGACGCCATCGAACTGATCTGAGCGTCGGGGCCGGGGCGGGTCGGCCTCGCCGGCCCAATATCGTGATGCGGTGACGACAACCGAACAATTGGATGCGGCCCGACCGCTGGCAGGGGTGCGCATCGTCGAGCTGTCCAGCTTCGTGGCTGTCCCGCTGGCCGGGATGACGCTGGCTCAACTCGGGGCCGAGGTCATTCGCGTCGACCCGATCGGGGGCGCCGCCGACTATCACCGCTGGCCCGTGACCGCCGCCGGGGACAGCATCTACTGGGCCGGGCTGAACAAGGGCAAGCGTTCGGCCGCCGTCGACGTACGCTCCACCGCCGGGCAGGAGCTGATCCAGCGCCTCATCGCGGAGTGCGGGGTGTTGATCACCAATGTCGTTGGCCGGCAGTGGCATTCGTACGAGACGCTGGCGGCGCTGCGGCCCGACCTCATCCACGTCGAGGTGTCGGGGCGAGCCGACGGCGGGACCGGGGTCGACTACACGGTCAACGCAGGGTTGGGCTTTCCGCTCGTCACCGGGCCGGCCGAGTTGGACGGCCCGGTCAATCACGTGCTGCCGGCGTGGGATCTGGCGTGCGGGCTCTACGTCGCGCTCGCCGTCACCACGGCGTTGCGCCATCGCGATGCCACCGGTGCCGGCGAACGGGTCGCCATACCCCTGGAGAACGTCGCGCTCGCCTCGGCCGGCAACCTCGGCTTCCTGACCGAGGTCATGGTGAACGGCACGTCGCGGCCGCGGATCGGCAATTCGATCTACGGTCAGTACGGCCAGCAGTTCAGCAGCGCCGACGGCGTGTCGTTCATGATCGTCGCGCTCACCGGCCGGCACTTCCGGGAACTGACCGAACTGACCGGAACCACGAAAGCGGTTGCCGCACTTGGTGAGACATTGGGAGCAGATTTCACCGACGAGGGTGACAGATACCGCCATCGCGACGCGCTCACCGGACTCTTCACGGTGTGGTTCACCAATCACACCGGGGCCGAGGTAGCGGCCGCGCTGTCGGCCACGTCGGTGCTGTGGGAGCGCTATCGCAGCTTCTCCGAAGTGGTGACCGACGCCAAGGTGACGGAGAATCCACTCTTCACCAGGTTGGCTCAGCCGCGCATCGGTGAATACCTCGCGCCAGGGTTGCCGATGTCGATCGACGGCACGTACCCGAAGGCGGTACCCGCGCCCGCACTCGGTGACGACACCGCCGACGTGCTGCGCGGACTGGGCCTGAGTGCCGACGAACTCGAGGCACTAGTCCAGGCCGGTACGGTCGCGTGAGCGCCCTGCTGGCGCTGTTCGACCTGACACCGGGGGCCGCCGCGGGCACCTGGGTCGGTCCGGCGAGCGGACCAGAAGGCAAGCGGGCCTTCGGAGGTCAGTTCATGGCGCAGAGTCTGGCGGCCGCGGCGCTCACCGTCGATCCGGCGAAGACGCCCACCAGCATGCATCTCCAGTTCCTGCGCGGAGGAGCGGCCGAGGCCCCGGTCGAGTACGCGGTCGAGTCCGTCTACGACGGGCGCACGGCCGCCGCCCGCCGGGTGGACTCCCGCCAGGATGGACGACTGATCACGACCGCGACGGTCTCGTTCTCGGCCGCGCTGGCCGGTCCCGAGCACGGGCGTCGCACGATGCCGGGCGACCCGACGACGCTGCCCAAGACCGGGCCCGCGGGGCCCGCGCCGTCGATGCCGTTGGACGAACTCGACATCCGCATCGACGACGACCGGTCCACCGGAGCCTTCGTGCGGCGCATGTGGTGGCGCGCCACCGTGGCCCTGCCCGATGACGCGCTGTTGCACACCATCCTCGCCGCCTACGTCTGCGACGTGTACATGATCGATCCCGCTCTGCAGGTGCACGGGCACTCGATGAAGGCCCGTACCCACCGCAGTGGCACCACCGACTCCTCGATCTGGTTCCATCGACCGATCCGGGCCGATCAGTGGAATCTGCTCGAGTCCAGTTCTCCCGCGGCGGCGCGCGGGCGCGGGGTGATCACCGCCAGCCTCGTCGGTGCGGACGGGGTCATCGCGGCGACCCTGGTCCAAGAGGGGCTCATCGCCGAACGGGAGCCTCCGCCACCGGACTGACACTGGCCAGGCGGCGATCACGAATCCGCCCGCGCACCAACGTCACCAACCGGGTGAGCAACACCCCCGCCAGGATCGAGGCGGCCACCCCGATGACCTGGTGTGAGCCGAATAGTGGATACACCTGGTAGTGCACGAGATAGGTGAACAGCGAGGCCTCGGCGATGACACCCGCCACCACGGTGAGCGCCGCGGGGCAGCGCAGCGTGGGCAGCCACGTCACCAACGCCAGCCCGGTGAACACCAGCAGTTCCCGTTGCGGATTGCCGAAGTAGCCGACCACCGCGACCGCGAGGACGACGGTGACGGCGAGGCGCTGCCACGTCCAGGTGGCCTTGGCCGCAGCCCATCCGGCGGCGAAGAACCAGAACGCCAGCACAGTGAACCAGGCGCGTTGCCCCAACCCGAAGCCGAAGACGTCGTAGCGCAACGCGATACCCACCATGAGGAAGGCCATGGCGAACCCGAACGGCCAACGCCGTTCCACCCGATCGGCGATCGGTAGCCAGCACAGCACGGCCAACGCGACGAGGATCCATACTACCACCTCGACGAACCACAACCGGCCCGCCGTCATGCTGTCGTCGGGGCCGAGGAACTTGTTGGCCAGCAACAGATTCGTGGCGGTGTAGTCGTCGGTGACGAGCAACGCGAAGGCCACCCAGACCACCGAGGGGACCGCGATCCAGGCGACGGTATTGCGCAGGTGGCGGATTCGGTCGCGCCGTGGCAGCGACGTCAGGCAGAACCGGCCGAAGTTGTAACCCGCGATGCCCAGCAGCACGTGCGCGCCGCCCCACAACGCGTAGAGCTCGGCGCGCGAGCCGACGACGAGCACGATCGCCACCACCCGCAACGCGACACTGGTCTCGAGCGTCGCCCCCCAACGACGGCGCGGCCGGCGTACGGCCGCCAGCTCGCGAAGCGGCCGCTGGGCCCAATCCGCGGGCAGGTGGCCGAGCGCCCGTTCCAGGCGCACCGACATCGTGACGTAGGACAGGGAGTTGCCGCCGAGATCGACGAAGCTGCACTCGGGATCGACCGTCGCGGGGTCGAGGTGCAGTACGTCGGCGACGATCGTCGGCAGGTCGCGTGCGGAGGCGGAGCCCTGCGTGCGGCGCGCGACGTCGCGCAGGCCTTGATAGTCGGGCTTGCCCGTGGCCAGCAGCGGGATCGAGTCGACGTCCAGAACGCGTACCGCGGCACCCGGCAGCCCGGACGCCACCACCGCGGCGCGGTGTACGTCGAAGTCGGCGGGCCGGTCCGCGGCGGCCACGACGAGCTGCCCATCGTCGTCGGTACAGATGGCGCGTACGCCGCGGTCGCGCAACGAGTTCTCGATCCGTTGCAGGTCGATGCGCAACCCGTACATCTTGACGAACCGGCCGGTGCGGGCCAGCACCTCGTAGAGCCCGTTCGGATGGCGACGGGCGATGTCCCCGGTGCGCAGCGCGTCGACCGTGTGGGCCAGCGCCAGGTCGGTCCGGTCGTCGGCGTAGCCCATCATGACGTTGGGCCCGCGGTACACGAGTTCGCCGACGTCCGTGCCGTCCGCCAGTTCCGGCCCGGCGTCGGACCCCCGGTCGGGGGGCGCGAGCTCGAACGTGCCACCCGGGATCGGCACGCCGATGCACGTCGGATGTTGCAACGCGAGTTCGGCTGGGAGATAAGCCATTCGGGCGGTCGCCTCGGTAGCGCCGTACATGACGAACAGGCTCCAGCCGTGCCGCTGACCCAAACCGGCGAAGTGGCGCACCTGGGCCGGTGCCAGTCGGCCCCCCGCCTGGGTGAGGTAGCGCAGGTCCGGAACCAAGGAGCCGTCGAACCCGATGCGCTCGAGCAGGTCGAACGTGTGGGGTACGCCGGCAAAGGTGGTGCCGCGATGGCGGGTGAAGGACGTCCAGAACCCGTCGTCGACCACCGAGCGGTCGGTCAGGATCAGCCCGGCCCCGCGCAGCAGATGACTGTGGATGACCGACAGTCCGTAGCAGTACGACATCGGCAACGTCGTGGCCGCCCGGTCGGTTGGCCCGATGTCCAAGTACTGCGCGATGGACTCGGCGTTGGCGCGCAGATTGCCCCGGGACAGCCGGACCAGCTTGGGGGATCCGGTGCTACCCGACGTCGACATCACCAACGCCAGGTCGGCGTGCATGCGATGGGTGGGCCGGTTCCGATGTTCGATCACCCCGCCGGTCACCACGACTTCGGGTTGGTAGGCGTCGAGCACCGCGTCGTGATCGCCCTCGGCGGGCAGTGGCATGACGACGTGGTGGGCCGCCAGCGCGCCGAGATAGGCGATCAGCGTGCTGAGTTCGTTGCGCGTCTCGATGAGCACCAGCCGACGTTCGGCACCGAGATCGGCTGCGGCCGAGGCGACCTCGTCGGCGAGCTCACGGTAGGTCAGGATGCGGTCGTCGGTGAGCACGGCGGGGCGGTCACCGTGCGACGCGAGGTGATCGAGTAATCGGTCGAACATCAGGTCTGCGGGTCTGCGTCGAGTACTACGGCGGCTCCGATCACGTCCAGGCGAACCTTGGCGTGTACGGCCGGCGGATCGACGCTGTGCTGACGGATGACGATGGGGGCGCCTTCGCCACCGAGGTCGACGGTGAGCAAGACGTCGTGACCCCGAAACTCCGAGGCCAGCACCGTCGCCCCGCCGGTGTTCTGGTCACCGTCGGAGACCGCGGTCGCCACGAGCTGTTCGGGGCGAAGCATCACCGTGGCCGGTCCGGGCTCAGCCGCACCGCGCACCGGGAGGCGGCCGAGCGCGCACTGCGCGACGTCGCCGTCCACGGTGCCGGGCAGCAGCACGCAATCGCCGAGGAATTCGGCGGTGAACCGGTCGCCAGGATGCAGGTAAACCTCTTGCGGGGTGCCCACTTTGGTGAAGCGTCCGGTACGCATGACGGCCACCTGATCGGCGATCGACAGCGCTTCCTCCTGGTCGTGAGTGACCAGCAGCGTGCTGACTCCGGCGTCGGTGAGCAACTGCGCGACGGCCTTGCGCGTGGAGGCGCGCAGGGCGGTGTCCAGCGCGCTGAACGGCTCGTCCAGCAGCATCAGCGCTGGGCTACGGGCCAGCGCCCTGGCCAGCGCCACGCGCTGCTGCTGGCCACCGGAGAGCTCATGCGGATGGCGCTGGGCGTAGGACGAGTCGAGCGAGACCGTCTCGAGCAACTCGGCCACCCGGTCGCGGATTCGGGCCCTACTGCCCCCAAGGCCGTAGGCGATGTTCTTGCCGACGGTGAGGTGGGGGAACAAGGCACCGTCCTGCGCCACGTACCCGATGTCCCGACGGTGGGCAGGTGCCCAGCGGCCCGCTCCGGCCACCGGCTGCCCGGCGATGGAAACCGTTCCGGCATCCGGGGTTTCGAAGCCCGCCACGAGGCGCAACAAGGTGGTCTTGCCGCACCCGGAGGGGCCGACGATCGCGGTGACGGAGCCCGCGGGCAGGCTCAGGTCGATGCCGTCGAGCACCCGGTGGTCGCCGAAGGCCTTGACCAGGCCGGACAGCTCGAGGGCTGGGGTCGCGGGGGTCATGGCGCGGCCGTCCGGGTGGCTTGGCGGTACAGCACCAGGGTGACGGGAATCGCCAGCAGCACCAACAGCAGTGCGTACGGTGCGGCGGCCGCGTAGTCGAGCTCGCTGCTGAGTGACCAGAAGCGCATCGCCAGGGTCCGCGTGCCCGTCGGTGCCAGCAACAGCGTGGCGGTCAATTCCGTTGCCACGCCGACGAAGACCAGGGCCGCGCCGGCTGCTGCCGCGGGGGCGGTCAGGCGCAGGGTCACGCGGAAGAACGTTCGAGTGGGGGAGCTGCCCAGCGCCCGCGACGCTTCCTCGAGTCCGATGGGCACCTGGGCCAACCCGGACCGCAGGTTCACCAGGGCGCGCGGCATGAACAGCAGCACGTAGGCCACCAGCACCAGGCCGGTGGTCTGGTACAGCGGCGGGACCCAGCGGATGGCCACGGTGATCAGAGCCAACGCGGTGACGATGCCGGGAATCGAGCTGGTCACGAAGTTGGTGCCCTCGACGAATCGCGCGAGCACACCGCGGAACCGGACCGCGACCCAGGCGAACGGGAAGGCCAGCACGGTGGTGGCCAGGGCCGCCGCGGCGGCCAGGACGACCGTCTGGGTCAGTGCGGAGGCCACGTCGCCCAGCAACCAGACCTGACGGCCCCCGAGCCACAGCCAGCGTCCCACCGTCGCGGCCGGGACGCCGAGCGCCAACACGGCCAGCGCGGCGAGCCCGATCAGCGCGGGAATCGTCATGGCGCCCAGGTGATGCGGCACCGCGTTGCGTTGTGCGCCCGGGCCGATTCTGGCGAATCGGGCGTTGCCCCGCGCGCCGGCTTCGGTCACCAGGAGCACTAGGCACAGCAGCACCAGCACCGCAGCCAGGGTGCTGCCCGCGGCGCCGTTGAAGGTGGCTTGAAACTGCTCGAATATGGCGGTCGTGAAGGTGGAGAAGCGCAGCATGGCGAACGCGCCGTACTCGGCGAGCAGATGTACCCCGATCAGCAGGCCGCCGCCCAGTATCGCCAACCGCAGCTGTGGGATCACGACGCGCACCACGGCTGCGGTCGGACTGGAGCCCAGGGCACGCGCCGATTCCTCGAGCGCGGGGTCGAGCCGGCGCAGGGTGGCCGCCGCGGGGACGTAGACGAACGGAAAGTAGGACAGCGTCGAAACCAACACGGCGGCCCAAAACCCGTGCAGCGTCGGGCTGACGCTGACCCACGCGTAGCTGTTGACGAAGGCCGGCACGGCCAACGGCGCGACGAAGAGGGGGCGCCACAGGGCGCGCCCCGCGACGTCGGTGCATTCGACGAGCCACGCCGCACCTACTCCCAGCAGGATGCAGACGGGCACCGTGACCGCCACCAGACCGACGGTGTTGAGCAGGAGCTGACCGACGAAGGGCCGCACGACCAGCGCGTAGCTCCGGCTGAGCCCGATGGAGCCCACCGACCAGCAGATGTAGCCCAGCGGAAGGAACGTGACGGCGACCAGCACCGCGATGGTGCCGGTGAGCACCGGGCCGGGTCGGCTTCGCGCAGCAGGTGGCGCGCCGAGGTCCGAATCGGGTTGGACCGCCGCATGTTCGAGCGTGTCGGCGCCGACCACTTAGAGCAGGCCCGCCTGGGTCATGAGGTCGGTGACCTTGCTCGCGTCGAGGTCCGATGGGTTGACCTTGGGGGCCTGCAATTGGTCCAGCGGAACCAACGCCGGGTTGGCGGGCACGCCGCTGGCCACGGTGTACTCGAACGAGTCGCCGTGCTCGAGTACCTCTTGGCCGGCCTTGCCCGTGACGAACGCCAGGAACTTCTGGGCCTGATCCTTCTTCTTGCTGGAGTTGAGGATGCCGCCGCCGGAGATGGATACGAATGCGCCGGGGTCCTGGTTGCGGAAGTAGTGGAGCTTGGTGTTGGCGCTGAGCTCCTTGGTCTTGGCCTGATCGCGGAACCAGTAGTAGTGGTAGATGACGCCGCCGTCGACCTGGCCGGCGTTGACTGCCCGGAGCGTGGCGATATTGTCTTGGAAGGCAACGGCATTGGTCTTCATCGCGGCCAGCCACTGGGCCGTCGCGGGTTGCCCGGTCAGCTGCAGCATCGCGGCGACGATGGCTTGGAAGTCGGGCTTGGGCGGCGGGGCGCCCCACCGGTTCTTCCACGCGGGCTGCTGGAGGTCCATGATCGACTTCGGCAGCTGGGCCTCGGTGAGCTTGGACGGGTTGTAGACGAACACCGTGGCGCGTGCGGCGACGCCGGTCCACTTGCCGGTGGCGGGCCGGTACTGCGCGGGGACCTGGGCGAGGGTCGTCGAGTCGACGTCGGCGAAGAGCCCGGCCTTTTCGACGGCCGCCATGGCGGGGGAATTCTCGGTGAGGAAGACGTCAGCGGGTGAGGAGGCGCCTTCGGCGATCAGCTGGTTGCCCAGCTCGGTGTCACCACCTTGGCGGTAGCGGACCTTGATGCCGGTTTCCTTGGTGAACGCGTCGATCCACTCCTTGGCCAGCGACTCGTGCTGGGCGTTGTAGATCAGTAGTTCGTCCGAGTCGCTCGACGAGGACGTGCACGCGGTCAGCCCCGCCGCCAGTACCAGCACCGCCAGCAGGGCGGCCAGCCGGCCGTGGCCCGATCGGGTCAGTCTCATCGTGGACTTCCTTCCGAGTCGAGTGCCCAAGCATGCCCAAAGGCGCCCCAGCTGCCTAAGCATGGCCTAACTGAGGCTTGGCTAAGAACATACCTGGGGCCGGCTGGGGTTTGGTCTCCCGCTCCACGGGCATCACCATCGGTGCCGGTCGCAGCATCAAACGCCGTCGAATGCTGGTCCGCCATCTGTACGTTGACCGTGGGCGCGGGAAACGACCCACTCGAAGCCGAAGGAAGACCCCCATGAAGCTCTTTGAGACCTCCACCCTTCGCCGCGTCGCCGGTGTGCTTGCCACCGTCGCGGTCGGGGCCGCCGTGGCGGGCGCCGTCGCCACCCCGGTCGCCAATGCCGCGCCGTGTTCGGCCAGCGGGCTGGCCACCTCGGCGAGCGGGGTGTTGGGCCAGGCCGGCGGCTATCTGGATGCGCACCCCGGCGCGAACGACGTGTTGACGGCCGCCGCCGATCAACCCGCTGACCAGGCGCGCGCCAACGTTCGGAGCTACTTCACGGCTCACCCGGGGGAGTTCCTCGACCTGCAGCGCATCGCCCAACCGTTGAAGGACCTGCGTAATCAGTGCGGCATTGCGGTGTCACCGAGTCAGCTGGCTGCGCTGTTCGAGGCGATGAACTAGATCGTCGGACCCGCGCCCGGGAGCAACGACTTGGTCGGACCACGCCCGGGCCAGAAACGGCACAGCATCGCAACCGCGCCGCTCAGTCCACGCTAGCGAAACGCATAGGTTTCGAACGGTGATCTAACCGTGTTGTAAATGTGACTCCTGTACTCGAACGTTACCGAAGTGAAATTTGTGCTCCATGGTGAGCATGGGCCGTCGAGTCCAACGGCGGCC
>JAHFVB010000079.1:0-4128 GCA_023264755.1 Mycobacterium sp.
GCATCAAGCCCACCGGCAGGGTCAAGCCGAAGACGGGTCGGACGTCGGTCACCGTGCTCGACGTCATCGCGGCCTCCGTCATCGTGATCCGTCCGGTCTGCGTATCCGTCGCGCTCATCGCCGCGGCCGTGACGTGGTCGACGCACGCTCGAGCGGACAACGGGGATCCGGGCTCCCCGTTCAGCCCGGTGGGACCCGGCGGGCCGGGTGGTGGCTCGATCAGTTCGAGCATCGCCGAGGTGGGGACCGCGTTCTGCCCGATGCTCGTCCAGCCGGGCAGCAACCTGGCCAGCACGGCGACGGAGGTCAGCGGCCACGGCGGACTGGCCCCGCCGATCGCGGGCTGGTTGGCCGGCATGGCGATCCAGACCCAGTGCCCGGGTTTCATGACCAGGTTGGCCAACGGTGATCTGTCGGGGCTGCCCGGCGTCGGCAACGTGGTGCCGGACTTCGGTACCCCGGGGACCAATCCGTTGGTGCCCAACCAGCTTGGCGTGCCGGGGTTCTGACCTGCACGGTCGTGGTGGTGACGTGCGGCTGGCTGGGGTTCACGAGGTGGTTTCGCCGTTGTCGACTTGCCGTCGTTGATGCGGTCGCTGTGGATGAAGTGCCGACTGTGGATGACGGGGCCGCGGAGTCGGTGACGTGTCGGTCGGGTCGGCCATGGTGGCGGCATGGAAGCGATGTCTCGCGCCGAACTCGGCGCTCTGGGTGAGCAACTCGCCGTCGATCATCTGACCGCTGCGGGCTTGTGCGTGCTGGCCCGCAACTGGCGCTGCCGCTACGGCGAGCTCGACGTGATCGCCGCCGACCTTCGTGCACGGGTCGTCGTCTTCGTCGAGGTGAAGACGCGCACCACCGACCTGTTCGGCGGGGTGGCCGAGGCCGTCACTCCGCAGAAGGTGCGCCGGCTTCGGCGGCTGGCCGGGCTGTGGCTGGCCGACCAGCACGACAGTTGGGCGCAGGTGCGCATCGACGTCGTCGGCGTGCGCATCGGGGCGCACCGAACTCCGGAACTGAGCCACGTGCAGGGGGTGGGGTGATGGCGCTCGCGCGGGCGTTCTCGGTCGCCGTACGGGGTTTGGATGCCGAGTTGGTGGAAATCGAAGCCGACATCACCTCCGGCCTGCCGGGGGTACACCTGGTCGGCCTGCCCGACGCGGCGTTGCAGGAGTCGCGCGACCGGGTGCGCGCCGCCATCACCAACTGTGGCAATAGCTGGCCGATGGCGCGGCTGACGCTGGCACTCTCGCCGGCGACGTTGCGCAAGGTCGGTTCGGTCTACGACATCGCCCTGGCGGTGGCGGTGCTCTCGGCCCACCTCAAGCGCAGTTGGCCACTTCTCGAGAAGACGGTGCTGTTGGGCGAACTCGCCCTCGATGGCCGCGTCCGCCCGGTCAAGGGCGTGCTGCCCGCGGTGTTGGCCGCCAAGCGCGAGGGGTGGCCGGCCGTCGTCGTGCCCGCCGAGAATCTGGCCGAGGCCAACCTGATCGACGGCATCGAGGTATGGGGCGCGCGCACGCTGCGTCAGCTGCAGGCGTGGCTGGAGGGCAAGGGCACGCTCGAGCAAGGCGTCGCGGAGGCCTCGGCCGATCCCGCCCAGGCCGCCGAACTAGCCGACGTCGTCGGGCAGGCGCAAGCCCGCTACGCCGTCGAGGTCGCCGCCGCGGGTGCCCACCACCTGATGCTGACCGGCCCGCCCGGGATCGGGAAGACCATGCTGGCCCAACGACTTCCCGGCCTGCTTCCTCCCTTGACGCCCGAGGAGGCATTGGAGGTCACGGCGATCCACTCCGTGGCCGGGCTGCTGTCCAACGATTCGCCACTGATCACCCGACCGCCGTTCGTGGCGCCGCACCACACCTCGAGTGTGGCCGCGCTGGTCGGTGGCGGTTCCGGGATGGCTCGGCCCGGAGCCGTCAGCCGGGCTCACCGAGGCGTGTTGTTCCTCGACGAGTGCGCGGAGTTCGGGGCCAGCACGCTGGAGGCGTTGCGAACTCCGCTGGAGGAGGGGGAGATTCGGCTGGCTCGAAGCGACGGGGTGGCGCGCTACCCGGCGCGGTTCCAACTGGTGCTCGCCGCCAACCCGTGTCCCTGTGCTCCGGCGCATCCACAGGACTGCATCTGTCCGGCTGCGGCCAAGCGCCGGTACCTCGGCAAGCTGTCGGGCCCGTTGCTCGACCGAGTCGACCTGCGGGTGGAACTGGATCCGATCCGCTCCGGTGCGATCGCCGCCGGGGAGGGCGAGTCCACCGCCACCGTGCGTCACCGCGTCGCCGCCGCGCGGCAGGCGGCTGCGGAACGCTGGAGGCCGTACGGGGTGGGCACCAACGCCGAGGTCAGCGGTCCGTTGTTGCGCAGGCGATTCCGTCCGCCGCACGACGTGATGACTCCACTGCGAACCGCACTGGACCGAGGACTGTTGAGCATCCGCGGGGTCGATCGCACGTTGCGGGTGGCGTGGAGCCTGGCCGATCTGGCGGGACGTACGACTCCGAATCTGGACGACGTCAACACGGCGCTGAGCTTTCGTCAGGCCGGAGCGGCGCGATGACGGCCGAGGAGCTGCGCGCTTGGGCCTATTTGTCCCGGGTGGCCGAGCCGCCGTGTCCACAGTTGGCGGCGCTGGTGGCTGAGGTCGGTGCAGTCGAAGCCGCCGATCGGGTGAGGCGCGCCGAGGTCGCAGAGCCGCTCAAGGCCAGTACCGAGGCGCGCCGCGAAGTCGACCGGGTGGCAGGCGATCTCGCCACCCTGGACCGGCTGGGTGGGCGGTTGATCGTGGCGGGGTCCGCCGAGTGGCCATGGGCGTCGTTCACCTCGTTCAGTGGCGTGGACGCGCGGAGCCGGCCGAAGGCCCATCCACCGCTGGTGTTGTGGGCGATTGGTCCCGCCCGGCTGTCCGACCTGGCGGCCCGCAGTTGTGCGCTGGTCGGTACCAGGGCCGCGACGGCCTACGGCGAACACGTCACCGCTGAGCTCGCGGCCGGGTTGGTCGAACGCGACGTGGCGGTGGTGTCGGGAGGGGCGTACGGGATCGACGGGGCGGCCCACCGGGCCACGCTGGCCAGCGACGGGTTCACGATGGCGGTGTTGGCCAGCGGTTTGGACGTGCCGTATCCCGCCGGGCACTCGGCGCTGTTGCACCGCGTCGGCAAGGAGGGGTTGCTCATCAGCGAGTACCCGCCGGGGGAGCGGCCGGCCCGGTATCGCTTCCTGACCCGCAATCGTCTGGTCGCTGCGTTGAGTGGGGCGACGGTGGTCGTGGAGGCGGGTTTGCGCAGCGGGGCGGCCAATACCGCCGCGTGGGCGCAGGCGCTGGGTCGGCCGGTGTGTGCGGTACCGGGGCCGGTGACGTCGTCGGCGTCGGCGGGTTGTCACGTGCTGTTGCGCAACGGGGCTCAGCTGGTCACCCGAGCCGCCGAGCTCGTCGAATTGGTGGGCCGCATGGGCGAACTCGCCGATGAGCCCAGCCATCCCGCCACCCCGCTCGACGGGTTGTCCACCGAGGAACTGTGCGTGTACGACGCATTGCCGCGGCGCGGCGGGCGTTCGGTCGACGAGGTGGCGGTGGCGACCGGGTTGCCGCCCAAGCAGGTGCTGGGTCCGCTGGCCACGTTGGAACTGGCCGGGCTGGTGATGCGTGCCAACGGACTGTGGAAGCTAGCCAAGCAGTAGCGGCGATGCCACCGCGGAACGAACTTCGGCAGATACCATTGGACGGAACTCATCAGTATCGTTAGGGGCGCACATGGAGCTGGAAGGCAGCCAGTCCGCGCGCCGGGGCCGAGGCTCGGGACGCCTCGACCGGGCATTGGACGCGGCCATCCTCGACGCGACGCTCGCCGGGGTGGCCGAAGTCGGCTATGACCGGTTGAGCATGGACGACCTCGCGTCCCGCGCCGGGGTCGGAAAGGCCGCGATCTATCGTCGCTGGCCATCGAAGGCCGTGGTGGTCGCCGATGCGATCGCCCACTGGAGACGGCGACTGGGACCCGTCGAGCCGCCGAACACCGGCAGTCTTCGCGGTGATATCGACGCGCTCGTTGCCGCCACACCTGAGCTGAATGATGCTGATTCACAGATGATTCGGGTAGTGGTGGGGGTGGCGACGGCGGCCATGCACAATCC
>JAHFVB010000079.1:4138-5598 GCA_023264755.1 Mycobacterium sp.
CCCGTGCTGGCGGCTGCCCTGGACGACCTGGTGCTATCCACTCCACGGCAGGTCGTCCGCGCGGTGCTTCAGCATGCTGTGGCTCGGGGTGAGATTCCGGCCGAGCGCGACCTGAGCCTGATCCCGGACGTCGCATTGGGCCTCAACGTGCTGCGCGTGATCACAGGCCGGCCGATCGACCGCGTGTATGTCCGACGCGTACTCGAAGACGTGATCTTGCCGCTCGCGGGCGCATCGACGCCCTAGTCGTTGTGCATTCCGGGCGAGCGTGCCACATTGGGAAATATGCGGAACTGATCAGTTCCGCATAGAGGGGAGATGGCGGTGAACGTCAAGCGCGTCCCGGTGCTGATCGTCGGGGCTGGCGCCGCAGGCTTGGCCACGTCTGCGCTGCTCGCCAAACACGGCGTCCGCTCGCTGGTGGTCGAAAAGCGCAGTGAAGTAGTCGTCTATCCGAGAGCGCGCAATCTGACCTTCCGCAGCTTGGAGATCCTGCGCGGTCTCGGACTGGCCGACGAAGTTCACGCGATCGCAGACGGCGTCT
Source organism: Mycobacterium sp. (assembly GCA_023264755.1). Taxonomy (GTDB): domain Bacteria; phylum Actinomycetota; class Actinomycetes; order Mycobacteriales; family Mycobacteriaceae; genus Mycobacterium. The sequence goes on from JAHFVB010000079.1 coordinate 4,683, forward strand.
CCGACATGGTGAGCAAGCCCACGCTCAACGCCGCCGAACGGCGTCAGGCGTTCGACGTCAACGCCATCTTTGCGCCTTTTCAAGAGCTCAGTCCCGAGCCGGGCGGGCAGTACTGTCCGCAAAGCGCACTCGAACCGATCCTGCTCGCGCACATCCGTCGGCGCGGTAGCCAGGTGCGCTACCACACGGAGTTGGACTCGTTCGAACAGGACGAAAGCGGCGTCACCGCGGTCATTCGCGATCGGGAGTCGGGCGCAACAGAGGAGTTACGTGCCGACTACCTGGTCGCCGCGGACGGCGTACACAGCCCAGTCCGCGACGCAGTGGGCGTGAGCACCTCGGGCTACGGGGCGTTGCCGATTTATGTCGTGTTCATCTACTTTCGGGCGCCGTGGCGAAGATTCGCTCCCACGCTCGGCAGCGGCGACGGTATCCACGTCAAGAACCCTGACGTCGAGGGCATCTTCTTGCCGGTGCACGACGACCTTGGCATGTTCATCACCACGTATTTCCCCCGCCAGGGGGAAACGGCCGATCAGTTCACCGCACAGCGTTGCGGAGAGCTTCTGACGAAGGCGATCGGCGAGCCGATCGACGTGGAAGTCATCGACGTTGCCCCGTGGCAACCCTACGAGCGGGTGGCCGACCATTTCCGCAGCGGCCGAGTCTTCTTCGTGGGCGATTCGGCCCATGCCATGCCTCCCTTCAAGGCCGGCGGAGCCAACACCGCCATCCAAAGTGCGCACAACCTGGCCTGGAAGCTGGCAGCCGTCTGCAACGGCATCGCCGGTCCCACCCTGCTGAGCACCTACCACGACGAGCGACACGCGGTCGGACGCTTCAATGCGCACCAGTCGCTCACCGGGCCACCGCTGGCCTTCCTGCGGTTGGACGACGACCGGCCGCAATTGCCGCC
>JAHFVB010000079.1:5608-7979 GCA_023264755.1 Mycobacterium sp.
TCGGCGGCAGTAATTTCCGATGGCCTTGGTGTAACGGATCCCGATGCCGTGTCACTGGTGTCGGAGTTACGGGGGCAACCAGGCACCCGGGTCCCGCATGCCTGGGTCATCGAGGACGGGAAGCGAATCTCCACCCTCGATCTACTCGGCCCGGACTTCACGCTCCTCACGGGAGACGACGATGCCGCGTGGGCTGAGGTCGCCGCCGCCGCGTCGAAGACCATCGGCATCCCAATCGCCGTGCAGCGCATCGGAACCGTGCGAGACGTCGACGGTGCCTGGGCCGCCACTACGGGGCTCGCATCGGATGGGGCGCTGTTGGTGCGCCCCGACGACTTCGTCGCATGGAGATCAGACCAGCTACCGCGTTCGCCGGAAGATGACCTCGGCCGGGTGCTGTGTCAGCTCCTCGGCCGCACACCATGAAACCGATCCGCCGAGTTGCGTTGACGAGGTGTGGAAGCTCGCCAAGCCGTAGCGGCGCGGCGAGCTGGCAGTCCGCCACCGGCCCGCCGCTCGTATAGTCGGTGAGGTCGCCAACGATCCGAGGAGGTACGCGTGGCAGGACGTCCAGTCCACACGTTCGAGGTGATCCGCAGCGAGCAGCTGACCCCGCACATGATCCGGGTCGTCCTGGGTGGCAGCGGATTCGATACCTTCACGCCCAACGAGTTCACCGACGCCTACGTCAAACTCGTCATCGTTCGCCCCGACGTCGACGTCGCCGCGTTGCCGCACCCGTTGACCCTCGACAGCTTCCAGGAACTGCCAGAACCGCACCGCCCGGTGGTGCGGACCTATACCGTCCGCCGTGCCGACGCCGCGCGGCGGGAGCTCTTCATCGACTTCGTGGTGCACGGCGAGCACGGCGTGGCCGGGCCGTGGGCGGCCTCGGTCCAGCCCGGACAACCCGCCTACCTGATGGGCCCCAGCGGGGCCTACGCGCCGGACCCCGCCGCCGATTGGCACCTGCTGGCCAGCGACGAGGCCGGGTTGCCCGCCCTCAGCGCAGCGCTGGAAGCGTTGCCGGCCAATGCAATTGGACGCGCCTTCATCGAGGTCGGGGGGCCCGACGATGAACTCGAGCTGACCGCCCCCGCCGGCGTCGAGGTGCGCTGGATATATCGCGGCGGCCGGGCCGACACGGTGCCCGAGGACAAGGCCGGTGACTTCGCGCCGCTGGTGGCCGAGGTCAAGGAGGCGCCCTGCTGCCCGGGCAGGTGCAGGTCTTCATCCACGGCGAGGCCCAGGCGGTCATGCACAACCTGCGCCCCTACGTCCGCAAGGAGCGCGGGGTGGAAGCCAAGTGGGCGTCCATCTCCGGGTACTGGCGCCGTGGCCGCACCGAGGAGACCTTCCGCCAGTGGAAGGCCGAACTGGCCAAGGCCGAGGCCGGCGCGGAAGCCTGAACAGAGGCCGGCTCCGGCGCCTGAACCGGGGCTGGCACGCTGGACCCATGGCGTTCGGCGACTATCAGCTCGAGATCTACCTACAGGGCCTGTCCGGCGTGCTGCCGTCGTATCCGATGGCGTTCGCGGAGTTGGAGGCCAAGGCCAAGGCGGCGCTGCCGCCATCGGTCTGGTCGTACGTAGCAGGTGGGGCGGGCGACGAACGCACCCAACGCGTCAACGTCGCGGCCTTCGAACAGTGGGGGCTGATGCCGCGCATGTTCGTCGGTGCCAAGGAACGCGACCTGTCCGTGGAGTTGTTCGGGCTGAGCTTGCCCTCACCGGTGTTCATGGCACCGATCGGGGTGATGGGCATCTGCGCGCAAGACGGTCACGGGGACCTTCACGCCGCGCAGGCCGCGGCGCGGACCGGCGTTCCGATGATGGTCTCGACCCTGACCGCCGATCCGCTCGAAGACGTCGCCGCGCAGTTCGGCAACACGCCGGGCTTCTTCCAGCTGTACACGCCGACCGACCGCGAGTTGGCGGCCAGTCTGGTGCACCGGGCCGAGGCCGCCGGGTTCAAGGGCATCGTCGTCACGCTCGACACCTGGGTGCCCGGGTGGCGGCCGCGCGACCTGTCCACGTCGAACTTTCCCCAGCTGCGCGGCAAGTGCCTGTCGAACTACACCAGCGATCCGGTGTTCCGGGCCGGGCTGGCGCAACCCCCGGAGGAAAACCCCCAAGCCGCGATCCTGAAGTGGATATCGGTGTTCGGCAACGCCCTGAGCTGGGCCGACCTGCCGTGGCTGCGGTCGTTGACCAAGCTCCCACTGCTGGTCAAGGGCATCTGCCACCCCGACGATGCGCGCCGCGCCATCGACGGCGGGGTGGACGGCATCTACTGCTCCAACCACGGTGGCCGCCAGCTCGACGGCGGCATCCCCGCACTGGACTGCCTGCCCGGCGTCGTCGAGGCCGCA
>JAHFVB010000079.1:7989-12310 GCA_023264755.1 Mycobacterium sp.
CCGCAGGCTCGGTGCCGGTGCTGTTCGACTCGGGGATCCGCAGCGGCGCCGACATGGTCAAGGCTCTTGCGCTGGGCGCCACGGCCGTCGGCGTCGGCCGACCGTATGCCTACGGAGTGGCCCTCGGTGGGGCGGACGGGGCGGTCCACGTGCTGCGCTCGCTGCTGGCCGAGGCCGACCTCGTCATGGCCGTCGACGGCTACCGCGAACTGAAGGACCTGACGCCCGACGCGCTGCGCCGGGTCACCACTCCTTGAGTACCCGCAGCTTGTCCGCGCTCACCGCAGCCGCGCGGCGCAGCCGCTTCAACTCGGGGTAGAACGCGTTGCGCTTGTTGCCCTGGATGTTGAGCGGCAGGTCCAGGGTGGCGATCAGTTCGCTCTCGAACAGCCACGGTTCCGGTCGAACCACCCACGACACCAGCGCGTGCTCGGCCATCCACTGGCTCAGCACGGCCTCGCCGCCGGCGAACGTCCGCCGCTCGCCGGAGCCGATCCGGCGCAGTTCGATGCCGAGCTCCTTGCCGAGCAGCACGCCCAACGACTTGCGCAGCGTCGAACCCTCCGCCGTTCCGCCGCCACCGCCGTAGTGATATCCGATGCGCTTGCGCAGGTCCTCGCTAACCGGCCGCTTTCCGCTCGCGGGCGGCGGCGTCGGGCTGATGCCGACGTAGAGCAGCGTCAAGCCGTCGCGCTGCTCGCACCCCGAGACGTCGATGTCACCGGGCACCGTACGGAACCACCAGCCGTGGACCCCTGGTTCGCTCGGCACGGGCGACGGGTCGGCGAACACTTGGTCGCGGGTATACGGTTGCGCAGCAAGGAAATCCGCGATTGCGCGGGCACTTCGGTCGTCAGCCATGCATTCTCCCCAGTCGTGCAGGGCACGATCGCCTCGCCAGGGTCAGCGTAGCCCGCCCGTCGGCCCCGATCTCGCCACGGTCTCGGTGCGGCCACATTCCGACGACACGACCGACTCCGCGCGGTGGGGCTCCGAACCGTCTGCGACGGTGGGGGAGTGAGGGTTGAGGTGGAGGCGGTGCTCGAGGAGTTCGACGAGTACCTCGCGCTGCAGCGGGGCCGGTCCGAGCACACCCGGCGGGCCTACCTCGGCGATCTGCGCTCGCTGTTCGCCTTCCTCGAGGAACGCGCCCCCGGCACGTCACTGGCCGAACTGTCCGTGCCGTTGCTGCGGTCGTGGTTGGCGGCTCAGGCAGGCGCCGGGGTGGCCCGCACGACGCTGGCGCGCCGCACCTCGGCGATCAAGACCTTCACGGCCTGGGCCACGCGCACCGGACTGATCGACGGCGATCCCGCGACGAGGTTGCAGATGCCCAAGGCCCGTCGCACGCTGCCGTCGGTGCTGCGCCAAGACCAAGCGCTCGACGCCATGGCCGCAGCTACTTCCGGTGCGCAACAGGGTGATCCGTTGGCGCTACGCGATCGCCTCATCGTCGAACTGCTGTACGCCACGGGAATCCGGGTCAGCGAGCTGTGCGGGCTGGACGTCGACGACGTGGACACGTCGCTGCGACTGCTCCGGGTGCTCGGCAAGGGCAACAAGCAGCGCACCGTGCCGTTCGGTGAGCCTGCGCTGCGCGCCGTGAACTCGTGGCTGTCCGAGGGCCGACCGGCCTTGGCCACCGCCACCTCGGGTGCCGCGCTCCTGGTGGGTGCGCGCGGGCGGCGACTGGACCCGCGGCAGGCCAGGACGGTGGTCCATCAGACCATGGCGGCCGTCGCCGGGGCGCCCGACATCGGTCCGCACGGGCTGCGGCACAGCGCGGCCACGCATCTGTTGGAGGGCGGCGCCGACCTACGCGTCGTCCAGGAATTGTTGGGCCATTCGACGCTGGCGACGACGCAGCTGTACACCCACGTCACGGTGGCTCGGCTGCGCGCCGTGCACGACCAGGCGCACCCGCGGGCCTAACCCTTCGCGGGTTGCCACTCAGCCGCGCACCGGTTTGAGCCGGATGGGCGTGCTGGCCAGCAGCCCGACCGGGTCGACGTAGTCGGCTTCGGCGGCCGGTCCCCACATCGCACCCCAGTGCAGGCAGGCCGCCGCCCCGCAACCCGGGTGCCCGGCGAGCAGCGTGCCGATGGCGGTGCCCGAAGCGACGAGCTGACCGGCTCGCAACCGGCCCTGCACCGGCTCGTAGCTGGTCCGCAGCCCGCCCGGGTGAGCGATCGAGACCACGGGCCGGCCGGCCAGTTGCCCGGAGAACACCACGGTTCCGGCGGCGGCCGCATAGACGGCTTGGTCAGGCGCCCCGACCAGGTCGACGCCCCGATGTCCGCGCTGCCAGTTCGGCGCCGGTGCGTCGAAACCGCGCACCACGGCGGGTCGGGGCCGCAGCGGCCAGTCCAGTCGACCGTCGTCAGCGTGGGCCGCGGGTGCGCCGGCCAAGATCACGGAGCCCACCGCGGCCAGCACCAGTACCTTCCTCATCGGCCCAGTTCAACCGCGTTGCGAAGCGTTGGGAAGGGGCAGCGGCGGCAGCTGTGGATGGACGAGCGACTGGGGACCGGCGATGGTGCCGAGCACCCATGTCAACGGTGTAAACTCAGTCCCGCAATCCGCATCAGCGGGTTGACTTCGCGCGCCTGCACTGCCGCTCCGATGTTCCAGAGCGGCACTCGCATTGCCGGGCGGTCCCGTGCCTGCACGGGTCGGCACGCAGCAGTCGCCAGGGTTCGGCATCACCCCGACGCCGGACGACAACCGACACAAAGGAATATGGGCCAACCATGGCTGTCGTAACAATGAAGCAGCTGCTTGACAGCGGCGCACACTTCGGGCATCAGACCCGTCGCTGGAACCCCAAGATGAAGCGGTTCATCTTCACCGACCGCAACGGCATCTACATCATCGATCTGCAGCAGACGCTGACCTACATCGACAAGGCGTACGAGTTCGTCAAGGAAACCGTCGCCCACGGTGGCAGCGTCATGTTCGTCGGCACCAAGAAGCAGGCGCAGGAATCGATCGCCGATGAGGCCACCCGCGTCGGCATGCCCTACGTGAACCAGCGCTGGCTGGGCGGCATGCTCACCAACTTCTCCACCGTGCACAAGCGCCTTCAGCGGATGAAGGAGCTCGAGGGCATGGAGCAGACCGGTGGCTTCGAGGGTCGCACCAAGAAGGAAATCTTGATGCTGACCCGCGAGAAGAACAAGCTCGAGCGCAGCCTCGGTGGTATCCGTGACATGGCCAAGGTGCCGTCGGCGATCTGGGTCGTCGACACCAACAAGGAGCACCTCGCCGTCAGCGAGGCCATCAAGTTGGGCATCCCGGTCATCGCGATTCTGGACACCAACTGCGATCCCGACCTGGTCGACTACCCGATCCCGGGTAACGACGACGCCATCCGTTCGGCCGCGCTGCTGACCAAGGTGATCGCGTCCGCGGTCGCCGAGGGCCTGCAGGCCCGTGCCGGAGCCGGCTCCAGCAGTGACAAGCCCGAGGCGGAGGCCGCCGAGCCGCTGCCCGAATGGGAGCAGGAACTGCTGGCCAGCGCCACCACCCCCGGTGCGGCTGCGGCCGTACCCGCCGAGGCTGCTGCCGCACCCGTTGCGGCCGAGCCCACCGAAGCTTCTTGAGAAAGGCTGAAAATTGGCTAACTACACCGCTGCTGACGTCAAGCGGCTTCGGGAGCTGACCGGCTCCGGAATGCTCGCCTGCAAGAACGCGCTGGTGGAGGCCGAAGGCGACTTCGACAAGGCCGTGGAGTTGCTTCGCATCAAGGGTGCGAAGGACGTCGGCAAGCGCGCCGAGCGGGCCACGGCCGAAGGTCTGGTCGCGGCCAAGGGCGGCGCGTTGATCGAGCTGAACTCCGAAACCGACTTCGTGGCGAAGAACGCCGAGTTCCAGGCGCTTGCCGACCTGGTCGTCTCGGCTGCCGCGGCGGCCAAGGCCGGCGACGTCGACGCGCTGAAGGCGGCACCTGCCGGCGACAGCACCGTCGAGCAGGTCATCGCCGACCTGTCGGCGAAGATCGGCGAGAAGCTCGAACTGCGCCGCGTCGCCTACTACGACGGCGAGGTTGCGACGTACCTGCACAAGCGGGCGTCCGACCTGCCGCCCGCGGTGGGCGTGCTGGTGGAGTACACCGGCGGTACCCCCGAGCTGGCGCGCACCATCGCCCAGCAGGTCGCGGCCATGAAGGCCAAGTACCTGACCAAGGAGGACGTCTCGGAGGAGACCGTCGCCAACGAGCGCCGCATCGCCGAGGAAACCGCACGCGAAGAGGGCAAGCCCGAGCAGGCGCTGCCCAAGATCATCGAGGGCCGCGTCAACGCGTTCTTCAAGGACAACGTCC
>JAHFVB010000080.1 GCA_023264755.1 Mycobacterium sp.
CGAGGATGCCGTCGTGTGTCAGCGCCTTGCCCGCTATGCCCCGCTCCGTGCGGATCGCGGTGATCGACTCGTCGGGAATCCAGATCGGCGTCGCACCGGTGCGCTGGACCATGATGCCCTCGGGAAAGCGGGTCAGCGTCGCCTTGCAGCGGAAGCCGAGGTCGCCGACCACGACCCTGTCCAACCAGCTTGGCGGCGAACCACTTTCCCGAAGCGCCTCCAGATCGGCGATGGTGCTCCCCACGTAGAGCCCCTTCGTGGCGCCGACCAGCGCAGGACCGACCGTATCCGGCAACGCGGGCAACCGGCCGATGGTCGCAGCCTGGCGTTGCGCTCGATGCAACCAGCCCTGCATCATCCGTCGGATGACGAACCCGATCAGCACCACGACCAAGACGGCCATGATCAGCGAGGCGACGAGCGTGGGGGTGTTCACTCTGCCCCACCTCCGGTAGCTGCGGGCTCCTGCGCCGGACTCTTCCCGGCGCGAGCCGTGACCTTGCCGCGCAGCATCGTCAGCGTCACCGTGGCGGGCAGCGTCATCGACTCGAACGGCGTGTTGTCCGACCGACTGGCCAAGGCCGCACCGTCGACGGTCCAGGTCGCGTCCGGGTCGATCACCGTCAGGTTCGCGGGCTCCCCGACTTCCAGCGGACGCCCCTGGTCGGGCAACCCGACGATGCGAGCCGGCTCCTCGCTCATCACCCGGGCCACACCGCGCCAGGTCAGCAGCCCCGTCCGCACCATGGTCTCGACGACCACCGAAAGCGCGGTCTGCAGGCCGAGCATGCCCGGCCTGGCCGCCGCGAACTCACACATCTTCTCGTGTTCGGCATGCGGGGCGTGGTCGGTGGCCACGCAGTCGATGACGCCTTCGGCAAGTGCCGTGCGCAAGGCCTGCGCATCGCTGGCCTCCCGCAGTGGCGGATTGACCCGATTGCGCCCGTCGTAGCTCTGCAGTCGACTGTCATCGAGCAGGAGGTGGTGCGGTGTCACCTCGGCGGTAATCGAAATCCCTTGCGCCTTGGCCCATCTGATGAGTTCGACGGTGCCGGCGGTGGAGGCGTGGCAGATGTGTACCCGGGCGCCGGCGTCGCGGGCCAGCAGTGCATCCCGCGCGACTATCGATTCCTCGGCCGCGCGCGGCCACCCGGCGAGGCCGAGCCGAGCGGCGTTCGGTCCCTCGTGTGCGACGGCGCCGACGGTGAGCCGGGGCTCCTCGGCGTGTTGGGCGATCAGCACACCCAATCCGCTGGCGTACTCCAGCGCCCGCCGCATGATCAGGGGATCGTGGACGCAGCTGCCGTCGTCGGAGAACATCCGCACCTGGCCGACCCCTGCGGCCATCATGCCCATCTCGGTGAGCTGGGTGCCCGCCAGCCCGACGGTCACGGCACCCACCGGGTGCACGTCGACCAGTCCGACCTGCTGACCGCGATGCCACACGTGGTCGGTGACCACCGGGCTGTCGGCGACGGGATCGGTGTTGGCCATCGCGAACACCGCGGTGAAGCCGCCCAGTGCCGCTGCCGCCGAACCCGTTTCGATGTCCTCGGCGTACTCACGACCGGGCTCCCGCAAGTGGGTGTGCAGGTCGACGAAGCCCGGCAGCAGCACCTGACCTTGGAGGTCGAGTCGATCCGCGCCTTCGGGTGCGTCGAGTTCGGGCCCGATGGCCGCGATGTTCCCGTCGGCGACGAGCACGTCGACGGGCTCGCCTTCGCCGTAGGGCCGGACTCCGCACAACAACACCGGCGGGTGGACGTGAAGCGCCCCGCGATTGAGCTCGGTCATGCGCTGATCGCCTCTCGTTCCGCCCCGACCAGCAAGTGGAACAGCACCGCCATCCGCACGTGAACTCCATTCGAAACCTGTTGCAGCACCGCAGATTGTGATGAGTCAGCCACCGACGAGGAAATCTCCATGCCGCGCAGCATCGGACCCGGATGTAGCACCACCGCGTGGTCGGCCAGTTGCGCTTGGCGCTGCTTGGACAACCCGTAGCGCACCGAGTACTCCCTGGCCGACGGGAAGAAGCCGCCGTTCATCCGTTCGGCCTGCACCCGCAGCATCAGCACCGCGTCGGCGCCGGGCAGCTCGGCATCGAGCTCGTGCGAAACGCTGACCGGCCAGCCGTCGACACCCAGCGGCAGCAGCGTCGGCGGGGCTACCAGCACCACCTCGGCGCCCAAGGTGGCCAGCAGCAAGACATTCGAGCGCGCCACCCGGCTGTGCAGGACGTCGCCGACGATCACCACCCGCTTGCCCTCGATGCGGCCCAGCCGCTGCCGGATGGTCAGCGCATCCAGCAGCGCCTGGGTCGGGTGCTCGTGGGTGCCGTCGCCGGCGTTGATGACACTTGGACCGCCACCCTCCTCGGCCGTCCACTCCGCAAGCTGTTGTGCCGCACCGGAGGCCGGATGGCGGATGATCAAGGCGTCGGCCCCCGCAGCGCGCAGAGTCAGTGCGGTGTCGCGCAGGGACTCCCCCTTGGCCACCGACGACCCCGACGCGCTGACGTTGATCACGTCGGCGCTCATCCACTTGCCGGCCACCTCGAAGGAAACCCTGGTCCGGGTCGAGTTCTCGTAGAACATCGTGATCACCGTGCGGCCCCGCAGGGTGGGCAGCTTCTTGACCTCCCGGCCGACCAGTGCCTCCCGGAAACGGTCGGCATCGTCGAGGATCGCCGTGGCCTCGTCCCGGGTCAGGTCAGCCGCCGACAAAAGGTGCCTCGTCATCGTCGCCCTCTGTTCTTCGTACCAACGCTCACCGGCACTCTGTTCTTCGCGCAAGCGCTCATCACCGTTTGGGTCCTCCGTGCGACGCAATCAAGACCCCATCGCGGCCATCGTGTTCGGCCAACAGCACCTTGATGTTGTCGTTTCGCGACGTGGGCACGTTCTTGCCGACGTAGTCGGCGCGCAACGGCAGTTCGCGGTGACCGCGGTCGACGAGCGCGGCCAGTTGTACCGCGCGCGGCCGGCCGACGTCGCGCAGCGCCTCGAGCGCGGCCCGCACGGTGCGACCGGAATACAGCACGTCGTCGACGAGCACCACGATCGCGTCGTCGACGCCGCCGTCGGGGATGGACGTGTCCTCCAGCGGGCGGGGCGGCTTGAAGTTCAGATCGTCGCGATAGAGCGTGACGTCCAGGGCCCCGGCCGCGACGGCGACCGAGGAGAACTCGGTGATGTTGCGTGCGAGGCGGGCGGCCAACGTCACACCGCGAGTCGGGATGCCCAGCAGAACGACGCGTGGCGCGTCGGCCGCATCAAGTGCGGTCTTCTCGATGATTTGGTGCGCGATGCGGGAAATGGTGCGGCTGACGTCCGCAGCGGACATCAATTCCCGGTCCGGGCTGGGGGCAGCCATCGGTAACGGACCTCCTTCTCCGCCTCTCGGGACGGATCGTTAAAGGACGTCGAACTTCCGCGGCAGCCTAGCACCCCGCGGCCCGCGCACGAAGCGCTGGCTAGGCTGGCCTAGTGAATCTCGACGGCAACCAGGCCTCCGTCCTCGAAGCGATCGACGCGGGGGTACTCGCGGGCGCGGTCACCATGGTGTGGCAGGCCGGGGAGGTGTTGCAGGTCAACGAACTCGGATACCGCGACGTCAACGCCGGGCTGCCGATGCAACGCGACACCATCTTCCGGATCGCGTCGATGACCAAGCCGATCACCGTGGCAGCCGCGCTGGCGCTCGTCGAGGAAGGCAGGTTCGCGCTGACCGATCCGGTCGCGCCGTATCTACCCGAGCTCGCCGACGTGCGCGTGATGGCCGACCCCGGCGGCCCGTTGGAGCGGACCGTCGCGCTGCGCAGGCCGATCACGTTCGACGACCTCATGACGCACCGCAGTGGACTCGCGTACGCGTTCTCGGTGGGTCCGCCGCTGGGCCGGGCGTACGGACGGTTGATGCACCGCCAGGACCAGGATCGGTGGCTCGCCGAACTGGCGGCGCTGCCGCTCGCCCACCAACCCGGGGACTGGCTGACCTACAGTCACGCCACCGACGTGCTCGGCATCGCGCTGTCGCGCATCGAGGGCAAGCCACTCGCGGAGGTGTTGGCCGAGCGCATCCTCGACCCGCTCGGCATGGTCGACACCGGGTTCGCGGTGACTCCCGCCGGCCGCCGGCGGGCGGCCACCATGTACCGGCTCGACGCGAATGGTCGACTCAGCGACGACGCGATGGGTCCGGCGCCGGTGACGCTGCCCCAGTTCTGCGCCGGCGGGGCTGGACTTTGGACGACGGTCGACGACTACCTGAGCTTCGCGCGCATGCTGCTCGGATATGGGACGGTCGACGGAGTGCGCGTGTTGTCCGAGGACTCGGTGCTGACCATGCGCACCGACCGCCTGACCGACGAACAGAAGCGTCAGCCCTTCCTGGGAATGCCGTTCTGGCAGGGCCGCGGATTCGGGCTGAACCTTTCGGTGGTGACCGATCCCGCCCAATCGCGGCAGCTGTACGGGCCTGGCGGAGTGGGCGCGTTCACCTGGCCCGGCGCCTACGGGACGTGGTGGATGGCCGACCCGTCGAACGACGCGATCCTGATCTACCTGATCCAGAACATGCCCGACCTGAGTTCCGATGCCGGCCTCTCGGTCGCCGGCAACACCTCACAGGCCAAGTTGCAGTCGGCCCAGCCGAAGTTCGTGCGCCGCACCTATGCGGCTCTGGAGGGCTGACGTCGACGCCAGGAACTCACAGTGACCGCGACAACACCCGCCCGAACTGCAGGAGCCGCTCCATTTGAGCCAGCCCGCCGTTGTCGACCGTCTTCGTGTACCGGAACGACTCACAAAACAGGTCCGTATCGACTGCGGACTTCTCGCGCATGCGGGTCAGCAGTTGGGTGTACATCCTCAGCCTGACCTCTGCGAGCCTGCGGGTGCCGTTGTCGAGCACCTCGAACTCCGTGGTCAGGATGTGATCGGTGATGGTCGACAACAGGATGGTGCGCACCGAGGTATCCAGGTGTCGGCGCGGGTCGTCGTCGTCTTCGTCGGAGGTGGTCGACCCGTCGTCGGCTCGCCAAATGATGAGCCGACGCCCGTCGGTCAGCACCACTTCTTGCCACACCCCGTCGCCCCACACCTCGTTGGTGACGCCGCGCGACATGATGAACGACTTGATAGCCGGGAAGTCGACCAGCGAACGCAGCTGGTCGAGGGCCAGTTCCGGATCGCGGAGGTACACCTTGGCCGCGTCTTCCAGGCTCGAGTACGGAGCCCAGTCCTGCGGCGTCACCATCAGTGCGCTCGCTTCTTAGTGCCAGCGCCCATATCAGGTGCCCTCGGGGCCGGGGACCGCTTCCTGCACCGCCTGCGCCGCCGCCCGAATCTGTGGAGTGACCAACATGACCTGGCCGAGCACGCCGTTGACGAATCCGGGTGAGTCATCGGTGGAGAGCTTCTTCGCCAGTTCGACGGCCTCGTCCACGGCCACCGGCTCCGGGACGTCCTCGGCGTAGAGCAGTTCCCAGACCGCGACGCGAAGGATCGCCCGGTCGACGGCCGGGAGGCGATCCAGCGTCCAACCCTGCAAGTGAGCCGAGATCAGGTCGTCGACGTGGGCCGTGTGCTCGGTGACCCCGTGAGCCACGGTGACGGTGTACGGGTTCAGCGTGGCTAGCTCGGAGTCGGTTTCTGCGAACGTGTTTCGCGAGTCGGCCACCTCGGCGGGGGTCAGCCCGCGAGCCTCGGCCTCGAACAACACGTCGACGGCGCGCTTGCGCGCCTGATGGCGACCTCGGTCGGCCCGACGATCAGACATGGATCCGGGCACCTACCTCGGGGCCGAAGCCGTCAAGCATTGACGCGACCCAGGTAGCTGCCGTCGCGCGAATCGACCTTCAGCTTGTCGCCGGTGTTGATGAACAAGGGCACCTGGATCTCGGCCCCGGTCTCCAAGGTGGCCGGCTTGGTCCCCGCGCTGGACCGGTCGCCCTGCAACCCCGGCTCCGTGTGGGTGACCAGAAGCTCGATGGTGACGGGCAGTTCCAGGTACAGCGGCACGCCATTGTGGAACGCCACCTGCACGGGAAGTCCCTCGAGCAGGAAGTTGGCGGCCTCACCGACGAGTTCCTCCGACAGCGCATTCTGCTCGTAGTCCTGCGAGTCCATGAAGACGAAGTCGGTGCCGTCGCGGTACAGGTAGGTGGCGTCGCGGCGATCGACCGTGGCGGTCTCCACCTTGACCCCGGCGTTGTAGGTCTTGTCGACGACCTTGCCCGAGAGCACGTTCTTGAGCTTGGTGCGCACGAAGGCCGGGCCCTTGCCCGGCTTGACGTGCTGGAACTCGACGATCTGCCACAGCACACCGTCGATCTGCAGGACGAGCCCGTTCTTGAAATCTGCGGTCGAAGCCACGTTTGGTACAACTCCTAGCCACTATCTGAAGGTTCTGGGCCGGCATTGATCGACTCGTCTGGCCGTACCGGTTGCCCTGTCATCCTGGCAGATGATCGCTCGGTCGAAGAATCTGGCCGACTCCGCTAGCGGGTGATTTGCCCGGCTCGCTAGCCCAGCACGGCCAATTCCTTGGGGAATCGGGTCAGCAATTCCGGTACTGGATGGTCGGCGCTTCCCACCACCAAGGTGTCCTCGATGCGGACTCCGCCGCGGCCGGGCAGATACACCCCTGGCTCCACGGTCACCGCAGCGCCGGGCAGCAAGGCCCCCGCGGCCGAGGCGCTGATTCCCGGGGCCTCGTGGATCTGCAGGCCCACCCCGTGTCCGAGCCCGTGTCCGAAGTGCTCCGCGTACCCGGCCTCCGCTATCACCTGGCGCGAAGCGGCGTCGACGTCCCTCAACTTCGCTCCCGGCACCAAGGCCTCGCGGCCGGCCCGCTGGGCAGTCGCGACCAGGTCGTAGACGTCGCGCTGCCACTGGGCGATCGGCGCGAGCACGAACGTGCGGGTCATGTCGGAGTGGTAACCGGCGACGAGCGCACCGAAGTCGATCTTGACGAAGTCGCCCCGCGCGAGCACGGCGTCGGTCGGCCGATGGTGCGGAATCGCCGAGTTCGAACCCGCCGCGACGATGGTTTCGAACGAGTTCCCGTCCGCGCCGTGGTCGAGCATCCGCCCCTCGAGTTCGCGGCCCACCTCCTTCTCCGTCCGGCCCGGCCGCAGCCCGCCGGCCTCCACTAGATCGTGCAGCGCCGCATCGGCCGCCTCACAGGCCAGCCGCAGCAGCGCGAGCTCGCCGGCGTCCTTGACCTCCCGCAATGCCTCCACCGTGCCTGCCGCGCGGACGAATTCGACGTCGGGAGCGGCCTGCTGCAATGTCGTGTAGCCGTCCACGGTGACGACGTGGCTCTCGAATCCGAGCCGGCGCGCCCCGTCGGCGGCCGCGCGGGCGGCGAGCTGGGGTCCGCAGGCACGTTCGATGACGACCTCGGCGTCGGGCGATTGCTGGGCGGCCTGGGTCCGGTAACGCCCGTCGGTCGCCAAGACCGGCGTTTCGTCCGCCACGCGGATCAGCAGAGCCGCATTGGAACCGGTGAAACCGGTCAGATAACGGACGTTGACCAGGTCGGTTACCAACATCGCGTCCAATTCGACCGCGGCCAACCGGCGGCGCAACAGGTCGCGGCGGTGGGAAATCGTCACGGGGGTTGACGCTACTCGCTACGCTGTTGCCCCATGAGTAAGTGGCTGCTGCGCGGACTGATGTTCGCGGCGTTGATGGTGTTCGTCCGACTGCTTCAGGGCGTGCTGATCAATGCCTTGGACACCTGGGCCCTGACGATCAGCATCACGCTGGTCGTCCTGTTCGCAGCGGTCGCGCTGGTCTGGGGCATCACCGACGG
Organism: Mycobacterium sp.; assembly: GCA_023264755.1. Taxonomy (GTDB): domain Bacteria; phylum Actinomycetota; class Actinomycetes; order Mycobacteriales; family Mycobacteriaceae; genus Mycobacterium. The sequence continues at coordinate 7,822 of JAHFVB010000080.1, forward strand.
CCGGGCCGATGCCCAGGCCAGTCCCGATCCCGATCGCCGCAATGATCTGGCGATGACGTGGCTGCTGGCCGGCCTGGTCGCCGGGATCCTCAGCGGCTTCGTGTCGTGGTTCATCTCGCTGTTCTACGACAACCTCTACGCCCAGGCGCTGCTCAACGAGGTCACGACGTTCGCCGCGTTCACCGCGCTGGTGGTCTTCGTGGCAGGTGTGGCAGGCGTCGCCATCGGGCGTTATCTGGTGGACCGCAAGGCCGGCCCGTTCGTGCGGCAGCGCGTCGACACCGACCGGGCGGACACCGACGTCTTCGAAGCCGTGCGGGACGACCAGCCGACGGAGACGGTGCATGCCGGCGCGCCGGCCGGCGAAGCGACCACGCCGGTCAACCTCGAGAAGTCGTCCTAGCTGCTGGCATTGGCCAGATAGCGCAGGGCCAGCAGGTAGCCCTGCACTCCGAGCCCGGCGATCACTCCGGTCGCCACGGCACTCAGATACGACAGGTGCCGAAACTGTTCGCGCGCATGCACGTTGGAGATGTGCAACTCGATCAGCGGGGCAGTCAACTCCGCGCAGGCGTCGCGCAGCGCGATCGACGTGTGAGTCAGCGCTCCGGCATTGAGCACCACGGGCTCACCCGCGTCGGCGGCGTCGTGGATCCAGCCCAGCAGGTCCGCTTCGCTGTCGGATTGACGCACGACCACGTCCAGCCCCAACTCGGTGGCTTCGTGTTCGATGAGCGCCACCAGGTCGTCGTGCGTGGTGCTGCCGTAGACCTCGGGTTGGCGACGGCCCAGCCGGCCCAGGTTCGGTCCGTTGATGACATTGACCTTGGGGCGCGCTCCGCGCTCGTGGGCCATCATTGCGCTCCGATCTCCGAGTATGCGGCGGCCAACAGCGCCGGGTCCGGTCCCTCGAGCCGCCCCGGCTTGGCCAACCCGTCGAGCACGACGAACCGCAGCACGCCCGAGCGCGTCTTCTTGTCCCCCGCCATGTATTCGAGCAGCTGCGGCAACGCGTCGGCGTCGTAGGACACCGGCAGGCCCAAGGAGGTGAGGATGGCGCGGTGCCGGGCGGCGGTGTCGTCGTCGAGCCGCCCAGCCAGTCGGCCGAGTTCGGCGGCGAACACCAACCCCACGGATACGGCCGCGCCGTGACGCCAGCGGTATTGCTCCCGACGTTCGATGGCGTGCGCCAGCGTATGGCCGTAGTTGAGGATCTCGCGCAGCGCCGATTCCTTCTCGTCGGCGGCCACGACTTCGGCCTTGACCGCCACGGCGCGCCGAATCAGTTCCGGCAGCACCGATCCGACGGGGTCGAGCGCCGCCTCGGGGTCCGCTTCGATCAAGTCCAGGATGACGGGGTCGGCGATGAAACCGGCCTTGACGATCTCCGCCATGCCCGCAACGATCTCGTTGCGCGGCAAGGTTTCCAGAGTGGCCAGGTCGACCAGCACGGCCAGCGGCTGGTGGAACGCCCCGACGAGGTTCTTGCCCGCGTCGGTGTTGATGCCGGTCTTGCCGCCGACGGCTGCGTCGACCATCGCGAGCAGCGTCGTGGGCACGTGCACGATGTCGATACCGCGCAGCCAGGTCGCCGCGGCGAACCCTGCCACGTCGGTCGCCGCTCCCCCGCCCAAACTGACGATGGCGTCCTTGCGGCCAACTCCGATGCGGCCCAAGACTTCCCAGATGAAACCGAGTACGGGCAATTCCTTACCCGCCTCGGCGTCCGGAATTTCGATCCGGTGCGCGTCGATGCCCTGCTCGGCCAGCCGGCCGCGGATGGCCTCAGCGGTGCGGTTGAGCGCGGGCTGGTGCAGGATCGCCACCCGGTGCCGACCGTCGAGCGTGCGGGTGAGGTCCTCGAGTAGACCCCGCCCGATGACAACGGGATACGGCCGGTCGACCAAGACGTCGACGGTTACTGGTTCAGTCATTTCGCGCTTCCGCTCGACGGGCCAACGCCGCTGGACTCGGCGGAGCTTCGTTGGTGGGGGCCGGATTGAGCACGGTCGGTAGCCGCCGCCACGCCGGCCTGCGCTTGCGTGGACTCTGCTGACGGCCGCAGCCGGCTGCATCCAGCTTGTGCATGATCTGGCGCACCACCGCACCGGGATTGCGTCGGTTGGTGTTGATGCGGATGGTCGCCACCTTGCGGTACATCGGAATGCGTTGCGCCATCAGCGCGCGGAACTTCTCCGCAGGATCGCCGCCGGCCAATAGCGGGCGGACGGCGCCTCCGGAGGTGCGTCGGACCCCTTCGGCCGCACTGATTTCCAGGTAGATGACGGTGTGACCGGCGAGCGCCTCGCGAACCTCGGGCGAGGTGATGGCACCGCCACCCAGGGAGACCACTCCGTCGCATTCGGCCAGGGCCGCCCGCACCACCTCGGCCTCGATGCGCCGGAACTCCGCTTCGCTGTCGAGGAAGAGCTCGGGGATGGTGCGCCCGGTGGTCTCGACGATCTTGGCGTCGGTGTCGAGCAGCGGTACGTCGAGTGCCTTGGCCAGGCGGCGTCCGATGGTGGACTTGCCCGATCCCGGCATGCCCACCAACACCGCCCGTGGCGCCATCAGTCCGCCGCCAGCGAGGGCTCGGGCGGGGCCTCGGACTGCGCTGCTCCACGCGCGTGGACGGACTGCAGGTAGCCGTCGACGTTGAAGCGGGTTTCGTTCAGGGAGTCGCCACCGAACTTCTCCAGTGCAGCCCGGGCGAGCACCAGCGCCACCATCGCCTCGACGACGACACCGGCGGCGGGTACCGCACACACGTCGGACCGCTGATGGATGGCGACGGCCTCGGCTCCGGTGGCCATGTCGACGGTGGCCAGTGCCCTCGGCACGGTCGAGATGGGCTTCATCGCGGCCCGCACCCGCAGCGCCTGACCGTTCGTCATGCCGCCTTCGAGTCCACCGGCCCGGTTGGTCGACCGCAGGATGCCGTCGGGGCCGGGGTACATCTCGTCGTGGGCTTGGCTGCCGCGCCGGCGGGCGGTCTCGAAGCCGTCGCCGATCTCGACGCCCTTGATGGCCTGGATGCCCATCACCGCGCCGGCCAGCTGACTGTCGAGCCGATCGGGCCCGCTGATGAAGGAACCCAACCCGATGGGTAGGCCGTCGGCGACCACCTCGACGACGCCGCCGAGCGTGTCGCCGTCCTTCTTGGCCGCCTCGATCTCGGCGATCATCGCGTCCTCGGCGGCCTTGTCGTAGGCCCGTACCGGACTGTCGTCGATCGCAGGCAGGTCGCTGGCCACCGGCGGCGGGCCGTCGTAGGGCTTGGAGGCACCGATCGACACGACGTGCGAGAGCACCTCGACACCGAGCGCCTGTCGAAGGAAGGCCCTGGCGATCGTCGCCGCGGCGACCCTGGCCGCGGTCTCGCGGGCACTGGCGCGTTCGAGCACGGGTCGCGCGTCGTCGAAGCCGTACTTCAGCATGCCGGCGTAGTCGGCGTGCCCAGGCCGGGGCCGGGTCAGCGGGGCGTTGCGCGCGACGTCGAGGTCGGCTGCGTCGACCGGGTCGGGGGCCATTACGGTTTCCCACTTCGGCCACTCGGTGTTGCCGATCTGGATGGCGATGGGACCGCCCAGCGTGACGCCGTGGCGTACCCCCGCCAGGATGGTGACCTCGTCGGCTTCGAACTTCATCCGTGCGCCGCGGCCGTAGCCGAGTCGGCGACGCTGTAGCTCGGCGGCGATGTCGCCCGAGGTGATGGCGACACCCGCAACCATGCCTTCGACCAAGGCCACCAGGGCCCGGCCATGGGATTCACCAGCAGTGGTCCATCGCAACACGCGTCCCATCTTCCCATGGCAGGGTCGGCCCAGCGAAAACCGCCGAGTAAGCCCCCTATTCCGTCCCGTCAGCGAGCACTGCCTCGACGCTATGCAGCTCCAGCGCCCGTGCTGGTATCCGACCTGCACGAGCCGGCTCGGCGCCCGATGGCCCACGGCGCGACGTCGCCAGGGTCCTCGCGGCTAGGCGATCACGAGCGCCACCGCGGCCAGCGCGGAGACGCACATCGAGGGCCCGTGGGGTACGGCGGCGGGCCGGCCGGCAGCTCCAGCGGAGGGCCGCCCAGCAGCCCCGGCGGCGGTGACGGCCAAGGCCCACATCGCGGTCAGCAGCGGCGCGGCGAGCGCAGCCAACACCCAGGCGTCGACCCCGAACGCTCCGGTGAGCGCGCCGACGGCGGGGGCCAGCTTGACGTCCCCGGCCCCCAATCCGCTGGGCGCGACGACGTGCACGGCCAGGTACACCAACAGCAACGCGACGGCGCCACCCAAGGCGGGCAGCCCCCGCCCCGCGGACACCGCCGCGGCCAGGACTGCCACCGCCGCTGGCAGGGTCAGTGCGTTCGGGAGCCGGCGCTGGGTGATGTCGTACGCGCTGAGCGCGGCACACCACGCCAGCACGACCACTGCAGCCACCAATTGGGCCGCCCCCACCCCCATCACCGAAGGCTAACCGGCCTCGAGCGCGGCGCTC
>JAHFVB010000081.1 GCA_023264755.1 Mycobacterium sp.
GCTGTTCCTGTTCGGTGCGTTGATCGCCATCGGCGGTTTCATCACTCCCGGTGGTGCCGCTGACTTCGGCTGGACCGCGTACTCGCCTCTGACCGACGCCATCCACTCGCCTGGCGCGGGTGGCGACCTGTGGATCATGGGTCTGGCCGTCGGTGGTCTGGGCACCATCCTCGGTGGCGTCAACATGATCACCACCGTGGTCTGCATGCGCGCCCCCGGCATGACGATGTTCCGGATGCCGATCTTCACCTGGAACATCCTGGTGACGTCGATCCTGGTGCTGCTGGCGTTCCCGCTGCTGACCGCGGCGTTGTTCGGCCTGGCGGCCGACCGGCACCTGGGTGCGCACGTCTACGACCCGGCCAATGGTGGGGTGCTGTTGTGGCAGCACCTGTTCTGGTTCTTCGGCCACCCCGAGGTGTACATCATCGCGTTGCCGTTCTTCGGCATCGTCAGCGAGATCTTCCCGGTGTTCAGCCGCAAGCCGATCTTCGGCTACACCACCCTGATCTACGCCACGCTGTCCATCGCGGCCCTTTCGGTGGCGGTGTGGGCGCACCACATGTACGCCACCGGTGCGGTGCTGCTGCCGTTCTTCTCCTTCATGACGTTCCTGATCGCCGTCCCGACGGGCATCAAGTTCTTCAACTGGATCGGCACGATGTGGAAGGGGCAGTTGACCTTCGAGACCCCGATGCTGTTCTCGGTGGGCTTCCTGATCACCTTCCTGCTCGGTGGCCTGTCCGGCGTGCTGCTGGCCAGTCCGCCGCTGGACTTCCACGTCACCGACAGCTACTTCGTGATCGCGCACTTCCACTACGTGCTGTTCGGCACCATCGTGTTCGCCACCTATGCCGGCATCTACTTCTGGTTCCCGAAGATGACCGGCCGGCTGCTCGACGAGCGCCTGGGCAAGCTGCACTTCTGGTTGACCTTCATCGGCTTCCACACCACCTTCCTGGTGCAGCACTGGCTGGGCGATGAGGGCATGCCGCGCCGCTACGCGGACTACCTGCCCACCGACGGCTTCACCACGCTCAACGTGGTCTCCACCATCGGCGCGTTCATCCTGGGCATTTCGACGATCCCGTTCCTGTGGAACGTGTTCAAGAGTTGGCGTTACGGCGAGCCCGTCACCGTCGACGACCCGTGGGGTTATGGCAACTCCCTGGAGTGGGCCACCTCGTGCCCGCCGCCGCGGCACAACTTCACCGAGCTGCCCCGGATCCGTTCCGAGCGTCCGGCCTTCGAGTTGCACTACCCGCACATGGTCGAGCGGATGCGCGCCGAGGCGCACATCGGCGGAGGTCCGCACCCGCCCCATGGGGACGTCACGGAACTCGACGACGCACAAGTTCGTACCTGAACACGGGTAGAGGCGGCTCGTAGGGGTGGACACGTCAAGGGTGTCGGTGTTGATCACCGTCACCGGAGTCGATCAGCCAGGCGTGACATCGGCACTGTTCGAAGTGTTGTCGCGTCACAAGGTCGAACTGCTCAACGTCGAACAGGTCGTGATCCGGGGTCGGTTGACCCTGGGCGTCCTGGTCGTCGGTCCGGCCGACGTGGCCGGTGGAGACCAACTGCGGGACGACGTGCTGCAGGCCATCCAGTCCGTCGGGCTCGATGTCACCATCGAGCGCAGCGACGACTTGCCCGTCCTGACTGAGCCGTCCACCCACACGATCGTGGTGTTGGGGCGGCCCATCTCGGCGGAGTCGTTCGGCGTCGTGGCCCGGGAGGTTGCCGCGCTCGGAGTCAACATCGACTTCATCCGCGGCGTCTCGGACTATCCCGTCACCGGGCTGGAGCTGCGCGTCTCCGTGCCACCGGGGTCGGCCTACGGCCAGTTGCAGTCGGCGATGGCGCGGGTCGCGGTCGAAGAGGGCGTCGACATCGCGCTGGAGGACTACAGCCTGGCGCGAAGGGCCAAGCGGCTCATCGTGTTCGACGTCGACTCGACGTTGATCCAGGGCGAGGTCATCGAGATGCTGGCCGCCCGAGTCGGCGCGGAGGCGGCGGTGGCGGAGGTCACCGAGGCCGCCATGCGCGGTGAACTGGACTTCGCCGAGTCGCTGCACAAGCGAGTGGCGACTTTGGCGGGACTGCACGCCGAGGTGCTCGACGACGTGGCCGATCAGCTCGAGTTGACGCCGGGAGCCAGGACCACCATTCGGACTCTGCGTCGGCTCGGCTTCCATTGCGGCATCGTCTCCGGTGGTTTCCGGCAGGTGATCGAACCGCTCGCACACGAGTTGATGATGGACTTCGTGGCGGCCAACGAGTTGGAGATCGTCGACGGCAAGCTCACCGGACGGGTGGTGGGCGAGATCATCGACCGGCCGGGAAAGGCCAAGGCGCTCAGAGACTTTGCTCAACAGGCCGGCGTCCCGATGGAGCAAACGGTGGCCGTGGGCGACGGTGCCAACGACATCGACATGCTCGCCGCCGCGGGCCTTGGCGTGGCCTTCAATGCCAAGCCCGCGCTGCGCGAGGTGGCCGACGCGTCGCTGAGCCACCCCTACCTCGACACCGTGCTGTTCATCCTCGGTGTGACCCGCGGCGAGATCGAGGCTGCCGATGCCAACGATGGGACCTACCGCAGGGTCGACATTCCCGACGAGGAACAGGGTTAGCCCGCGACCTCGTTAGACCACGACGGAGCACGGCTCGGGCCCGGTCGAACCCGTCACGCCGCGCCACGCGCGCGCGAGTAGTTCGATCGCCTCGGTCAATTGGTCTTCGGGCAGCGCGTACGGCACGCGGATGTAGCGCTCCAAGCTGCCGTCCACCCCGAAGCGGGGGCCGGGCGGAATCTCCAGCCCCATCCGCGAAGCTGCCGCCGACAGCGCGGAACTCATCGGAGCGGGTAGCCGTATCCACAGCGACAGGCCGCCCTGGCCGGGTGCGGGCTGCCAATCCGGCAAGTGCTCGGCGAGCAGGTCGAGCAGCAGCGCGCGTCGACTACGCAGGATGTTCCGCCGCTCCGGCAGCACCTCGTCCTCGGCGGCGAGCAGGCTCGCCGCGGCCAGTTGTTCGACGATCGCCGTGCCCATGTCGACCGAGGGCCGCATCGCGGCGATTGTCGCCAGTGTGCTGCGCTCGGCCCGGATCCACCCGATGCGCAGTCCTCCCCAGAACGACTTCGACATCGAACCGACGCTGAGCACCAAGTCCTTGCGCGACGTCATCGAGGCGGCGAACGGGGCCGGACCGGCTTCGTCGAGCCACATGTCGGTGATGGTCTCGTCGATGATCGTGCGGGTGCGCGTCTCGGCGATCAATTGGGCCAAGCGGGCCCGTTGGGGGGCGGGCAGGGTCAGACCGGTGGGGTTGTGGTTGTCCGGAATCAGGTAGGCCAGGCTGGGGGTCAACTGACGCACGGCGGCGTCCATGGCGTCGAGTTCCCAGCCGTCGACGTTGACGGCTACGGGCACCGGGCGGACGCCTCGGGTCGCCATGGCGGACAGGGCACCGTGATAGGTGGGTTGTTCGACCAGTACGCGATCACCGGGTTGGGTGTAGGTGGCCAGGATCAATCCGATGGCGTGGAGCGCGCCGGTGGTGACGATGATCTCGTCTGGACGCGTGGGAAGTCCACGGGCTGAATATCTTTGGGCCAACGCCTCGCGCAGGGGCGGTACCCCGGTGAGTTCGACGCCGATGTCGCGGAGGTAGGGCGTGACGTTCGCGGCGGCTTCGGTGAACGCGCGGGCCACGACGCCTGCCGGCGCCGCCAAGGTGGCCGCGGCGAGACTGACCGTCAGGGGACCGGACGGAACGCTTGCGGGCGCGGCCACGGGTAACGCGGTCCTGCTGCGTGCGCCCTGGCGTCCGGTGAGATATCCGTCCTCGCGCATCTGGGCGTAGGCGGCGGTGACGGTCGTGCGGGAGACCCGCAGGGCGTCGGCCAGCGCACGTTCGCTCGGGAGTTGCGCGCCGATGGGTAGCCGGCCGTCGACGATCAACATCCGCAGCCCATCGGCGAGGCCCTGGTAGGCGGGTCCGCTGGTGTTGGACGTGCGCCAGTTGCCCAATTCGCGAGCCAGTAGCTCTACGTCGAGCCGACGTGCCGCTAGATCACTAGTCATTTGAGGCCAGTTTGCCTCAACTGGATATTGAAGGCAAGGCCAGTGGCTCGCCAGAATGGACGCATGGCGCACAACTGGACCTCGAAGATGGCTCGCACAGCCGCCGGGATCTTCCGTACGAACCCGCACCACGCCCACTACGGGGAGCGGGACGCAGACGCTCGTCGCCTGCGGGTCGAACTGGATGCCATCCGCGCCCGCTTCCCCGATCACGCATGAACGGCGCGGGACGTGGCCTCGTCCGTGGCGGGGCACTGCTGGCCGGACTGAGCGGCTACGGAGTGTCGATGGCGTTGATGGTCGAGGCCGGAGTCGGACTCGACCCGTGGGACGTGTTCCATCAGGGGCTGTCCAAGCAGACCGGCATGACCATCGGGGTGGCGTCGGCCGTCGTCGGCGTGATCGTGCTGCTGGGCTGGATTCCGCTGCGGAACCGGCCCGGTATCGGCACGGTGGCCAACGTCGTGGTCATCGCCGTGACCGTGGATGCGGCGCTGGCCGTGCTCCCGACGCTGACGGGGTTGCCGGTCCGCATCGCGGTAATGCTCGGTGCCGTCGTGCTCAATGCCGTCTCCACGGTGCTCTACATCGGAGCCGGGCTCGGGCCGGGCCCGCGCGACGGGTTGATGACCGGCCTGGTGGCCCGCACCGGACTGTCGGTGCGACTGGTCCGCACGTCCATCGAGGTGTCGGTGCTCGCCGTCGGCTGGCTGCTCGGGGGAACCGTCGGGATCGGAACGCTGGTGTACGCGTTGGGTATTGGACCCCTGGTTCAGCTCGTCATCCGGTTCACCCCGAAGCGGTGGCTGGCGGTCAGCGGGTGGGCTCCGGTCGTTTCAGGCCATGGCCGCATCGATGCGGCGGATGTCGAAGATGTAGTCGGTCAGCGTGCTGGTCGGGCCGACGGTTCCGGCGCGGTCGCCGAGTGCGGCCGGGACGATCTGCAGGCGACGGGTGGCCAGCGGTAGCGAGCGGGCGTAGACGCTCTCGCGGATGCCGGCCATCAGGCTGTCGACACCGGCGGCCAGTTCGCCGCCGAGCCCGATAAGAGCCCCGACGCAGCGCGGGAGTGGGTGACGGGCAGCGATCAGCACAACGCGGACCTGGTGTCGCCGACGCTGCGGGCCGCCGAGTGGGTGATCGTCAACGGGCCCGACGGTGGGTACTGCGGCACCTGACTACGATGGGCAGGTGTCAGAGCCCAAGGGTGAACTCCAGTCCGGTGCTGACCCCGACCTGCTGATCGACTTCGCGAAGGTCACCCTGCGGCGTGGCGGCCAGACGCTCGTCGGACCCGTCACGTGGGCCGTCGAGCTCGATGAACGCTGGGTCGTGGTCGGCCCCAACGGCGCGGGCAAGACCTCGCTGCTGCGCATCGCCGCGGCGACCGAACATCCCTCGTCCGGGACCGCCTACGTGCTCGGAGAGCGGCTGGGCAAGACCGACATGTCGGAGCTGCGTTCCCGCGTCGGACTCAGTAGTTCCGCGCTGTCCCAGCGCGTCCCCGATACCGAAGTGGTTCGTGATCTGGTCATCTCCGCCGGCTATGCGGTGCTCGGCCGCTGGCGCGAGGAATACCAGGAGGTCGACTACCGCCAAGCCGTCGACATGTTGGAGAGCGTGGGCGCCGAGCATCTGGCCGAACGCGCCTACGGCACGCTGTCCGAGGGCGAGCGCAAGCGCGTGCTCATCGCGCGGTCGCTGATGACCGATCCCGAACTGCTGCTGCTCGACGAGCCGGCCGCGGGGCTCGACCTCGGCGGCCGCGAGGAACTGGTGGCCCGACTGGCCGACCTGGCCGCCGACCCCGACGCTCCCGCGACCGTGCTGGTCACCCACCACGTCGAGGAGATTCCGCAGGGCTTCAGTCACTGCCTACTGCTGTCCGAGGGTCAGGTCGTCGCGTCTGGGCTGCTGACCGACGTGCTGACCTCGGAGAATCTGTCCAAGGCCTTTGGGCAGGCCATCACCTTGGACGTCATCGACGGCCGTTACTTCGCGCGTCGCACCCGTACCCGCGCGGCGCACAGGAGAGCCAAATGACCGAGCCGCTGACCCCGCGGCCCGCGGCCACCGTGATGTTGGTCCGGGACACCGCCGAGGGCATCAAGGTGTTCCTCATGCGCAGGCATTCGCAGATGGACTTCGTGGCAGGGGTGATGGTGTTTCCCGGCGGCGGGGTCGACGAACGCGACCGCAACGCCGACATCGCCTGGTTAGGCCCCGAGCCCCAGTGGTGGGCCGATCGGCTTGGCGTTGCGCCGAGTCTGGCCACCGCCCTGGTCTGTGCCGCCGCGCGCGAGACGTTCGAGGAGTCCGGCGTGTTGTTCGCCGGGCCGGCGGACGACCCGGACGGCATCGTGGGGGATGCCTCGGTGTACCGCGAGCAACGGCACGCGCTGGAACAGAAGACGCTGTCGTTCGCCGAGTTCCTACGTACCGAGCGGCTGGTGTTGCGCGCCGATCTGCTGCGCCCCTGGGCTAATTGGGTCACTCCCAAGGAGGAGCGCACCCGGCGCTACGACACCTACTTCTTCGTCGGAGCCCTGCCCTCCGGACAGCGCGCGGACGGTGACAACACCGAAACCGACTTGGCCAGTTGGGTCACCCCGCAGGCCGCCCTCGACGACTTCGCCGAGGGGCAGTCCTTCCTGCTGCCGCCGACCTGGACGCAGCTCGACTCGCTGACCGATCGCAGCGTGGCCGACGTGCTCGCCGTCGAGCGCAAGATCGTTGCCGTCGAACCGCACCTGACGGCAAGCGAGGGCAATTGGGAGATCGAGTTCTTCAACAGCGAGCGCTACAACGCCGCCCGAGAGGGCCGAGCACCCAAGGGCTACGCGTGAACGAGTTCGTCACCGTTCACCTCACCGACGCCGACGCCCCCGGCGTCGCGACGCTGCTGCTGTCGCGGCCCCCCACCAACGCCCTCACCCGTCAGATGTGCCGTGAGCTCACCGCGGCGGCCATCGAGGTCGGTGAGCGCACCGACGTGAGTGCCGTCATCCTGTTCGGCGGCCACGAGATCTTCTCCGCCGGGCGCGACGTGCCCGAGCTCGGCACGTTGAATGCGCCCGAGGCCGACGGCGCAGGCCTGGTCTGTCGACGCGCGATCGACGCGGTGGCGGCCATCCCGAAGCCGACGGTGGCGGCCGTGACCGGATACGCCCTGGGCAGCGGCCTCACGCTCGCGTTGGCCGCGGACTGGCGGGTCAGCGGCGACAACGTCAAGCTCGGCGCGACGGAGATCCTCGACGGGTTGGCGCCCGCCGACGGTGGGCCCGCCCGACTGGCGTCGGCCATCGGCCCCAGCAAGGCCAAGGACCTGGTGTTCAGCGGCCGGTTCGTCGGGGCCGAGGAGGCGCTGGCGATGGGCTTGGTCGACCAGTTGGTCGCCCCCGACCACGTGTACGACGCGGCACGCACGTGGGCGTCACGGTTCGCCGAGCTCTCCCCGCAGGTACTGGCAGCCGCCAAGGCCGCCTTCGATCCGCCCCGTTAGGCTGCCCTTCATGAGTGAGTCAACGGAACCTGGCGCTGCATCCTCCGTCGTCGGTGATCCCGCTCCGAACCCTCACGCCACCGCGCTGGAGGTCGAGGCCGCCCGCCACGACTCCAAGCTGGCCCAGGTGCTGTACCACGACTGGGAGGCCGAGAGCTACGACGACAAGTGGTCGATCAGCTATGACCAGCGCTGCATCGACTACGCCCGCGGCCGCTTCGACGCGATCGTGCCCGACGAGGTGCAGCGCGAGCTGCCCTACGACCGCGCGCTGGAACTCGGCTGCGGTACCGGTTTCTTCCTGCTGAACCTCATCCAGGCCGGAGTGGCCCGCCGCGGCTCGGTGACCGACCTCTCCCCGGGGATGGTCAAGGTTGCCACGCGCAATGGGCAGTCACTCGGCCTGGACGTCGACGGCCGCGTCGCCGACGCCGAGGGCATCCCGTACGAGGACGACACGTTCGACCTCGTCGTCGGCCATGCGGTGCTGCATCACATTCCCGACGTCGAATTGGCGTTGCGCGAGGTCGTGCGCGTGCTCAAGCCGGGTGGTCGCTTCGTGTTCGCCGGCGAGCCGACGACCAAGGGCAACGTCTACGCACGCAACCTGTCGACGCTGACTTGGCGCATCGCCACCAACGTGACGAAGCTTCCCGGCCTTGATGATTGGCGTAGGCCGCAGGAAGAGCTCGACGAATCCTCACGCGCCGCAGCGCTGGAGGCCGTGGTCGATCTGCACACCTTCGAACCCGACGACTTGGAGCGGATGGCGCGCAACGCCGGCGCGCGTGACGTGCAGACGGCCAGCGAGGAGTTCACCGCGGCCATGCTGGGCTGGCCCATCCGAACCTTCGAGGCTTCGGTACCGCCCGGCCGATTGGGTTGGGGCTGGGCGAAGTTCGCGTTCAAGAGTTGGACCACCCTCAGCTGGGTCGATGCCAACGTGTGGAGGCAGGTCGTGCCCAAGGGTTGGTTCTACAACGTGATGGTGACGGGGATCAAACCTGGGGGAGCGGAGCGACGGGGGAAGAATCCGTCGTAGCGTTCAGCGTCGACGACGTCGGCTATCTGGCCGGCGAAGCCGGACGGCGGGCTCTCGACGAGGTCGCCGGCCTGGCGTTCAGCGACTCCAGTCGGATTGCCGACATCGCCTCGGTGCGAACACGTTTCGGTGATCGAGCCGCGGTGCTCGTCGAGACCACTCTGCTGAGGCGCAAGGCGGTGGCCAAGTTCACCGACTCCGGCAATTGGCTCTTCACCGACGAAGCACTCCAACAGGCCACCGCCGAACCGGTCGCCCGCCATCGGGCCCGTCGACTCGCCGGCGCCGTGGTGCACGACGTCACCTGCTCGATCGGCGCCGAGCTCGTGGCCCTTCGGGATACGGCCAGTTGCGTAGTCGGGAGTGACCTGGATCCGGTGCGCTTGGCGATGGCCCGCCACAACGTGGGCGGGCAGGGATCCGGGGTCGAGCTCTGCCGCGCCGACGCGCTGCGTCCGGTCACCCGCGACACCGTCGTCGTCGCCGACCCCGCGCGCAGAAGTGGGGGACGCCGGCGGTTCGATCCGCGGTCCTACGCCCCGCCGCTTGATCAGTTGTTCGAGACCTATGCCAACCGCGACATGGTCGTAAAGTGCGCGCCGGGAGCAGATTTCGACGAGCTGCGCAGGATCGGGTTCCGCGGTGAGATCGAGGTGACCTCGCTGGCCGGTAGTGTCCGTGAAGCCTGTCTCTGGTCACCCGGATTGGCCAGCGCCGCGGTCACCAGACGCGCGACGATCCTGGATCGTGGCGAACAGCTGACCGATGCCGAACCCGACGACTGCGCCGTCGCCTCGGCCGGACGATGGATCGTCGACCCCGACGGTGCGGTGGTGAGATCGGGGCTCGTTCGGCAATACGCGGCGCGCCACGGACTTTGGCAGCTCGACCCCGATATCGCGTACCTGTCCGGAGCCGAATTGCCCGACGGGGTCCGCGGATTCGAGGTGATGGCGACAGTCGACTTTCGGGAGCGCGTGCTGCGACAAGAGCTTTCGGCGCGCGACGTGGGTGCGCTGGAGATCCTGGTGCGGGGGCTCGACGTCGACCCGGATGCGCTGCGGACCCGCCTGCGCCTGCGCGGTTCGCAGCGGCTTGCCCTCGTGGTCACCAGGATCGGGACGGGTGGCTCCAGCCGGGCGCTGGCCTACATTTGCCGACCTTCGCGCTGAGGCCACGGGTATCCTTGCCTCGGCGGCGCCGGTGCTGCTACTTCCCGGAGGTTTCACATGCGCATTCCGACTGCAGTCGCTGCGGCCCTGGCCGCGCTGGCAGCCGCTACGCTCAGCTGGTCGGGTATCGCCGTCGTGTCGGCGACGCCCCCCAAGTGCGCGGATCTCTCTGGCATCATGATCGGCCCGCTGACCTGTCAAATTCAGGCCACCGACCCCGGCTACACGCTGAGCATCACCTATCCGACCGACTACCCCGACCTGGTCCCGGTCATCGACTACGTCAAGCAGACCCGCGACGGCTTCCTCAACGTGGCGAAGATGCCGGACGGCCGCGCCATGCCCTACGAGCTCGAAACCACCGCCACCGAGTACAACTCGGGCGTGCCCCCGCGGGGCACGCAGTCGGTCGTGTTCAAGACCTATCAGGGGGTGGGTGGCGCCCATCCCACGACCTACTACAAGTCGTTCAACTGGGAGCTGGGGCTGCGCAAGCCGATCACCATCGACACCCTGTTCCGGGAAGGCACGCAGCCGTTCCCGCTCATCCTCCCGGTGGTGCAGAGCGAGTTGGAAAGGCAGCTCGGCCAGCCCGTGAACATCTCACCCACTGCGGGGCTCGACCCGCAGAAGTACGAGAACTTCGCCATCACCGACGACTCGATCATCTTCTTCTTCAGCCAGGGCGACCTGCTGCCGGAGGCCGCAGGCGCAGTTCAGGTGACGGTGCCGCGCGGTCCCATCGACGCGATGATCGCCTGACCCTTGCGCCCCGCCGTCAGGCGGGAGCGAACCCGTACACCTGACCGTCGCTGGTGGCTGCGACGACGTCGCGGTCGTGGCCGACCGACACCCCGACCGGGAAGCCGGTGGAGCCGGGTAGTGGATACCTGTTGAGCGTCCGGCCATCGGTGGGATCGAAGACCAGTACGGCCTGACCGGTACCGTCGGCCGGGCCGTCCCGGACCACGGTGTAGGCCACCTTTGCACCCGCCCGGCTGGACGTGGACAGCGGCGCCACGTCGTCGCGCGTCCACCGCACGTCGGCCTTGTCGCCGTCATCCTTGACGCCGACGAGTTTGGCGCCGGGTCCGCCGCCGACGACGATCAGTCCGTCCGGTGACACCGACGGCGGGGTCTGGGGCTGATAGCCCAGCGGCACCGACCACTTCGCCTTGCCGTCGGAGGTGCCCAGGGCCCAGAGTCGCCCGTCGCGGCCGGTTACGTACGCGGTGTTTCCGTCGGCCGACAGGGCCGGGCTGGCGATCGGGCCGCCGACCACGTCGGTACTGGTCCAGACGCGCGACAACAGTGGAGTCTGGCCCGGTCGGTAGCGCAGGCCGACGACCTCGGGGGCTTCGGCGTCGGGCTCCCACAGCGTGACGACGACCATGTCGGTGGCCGGTGAGAAGGCCGGTGCCGCGGCGACCGGACAGCCCTTGTGGCCCGGCGCGCAGTCGGATAGGCCGCGCTGCGAGTCGGTGGGGTCGAGGCCTTCGACGAGATCCAACGAGGTGCCGACCACGTCGCCGCGGTGCGCATCGAATACCAACACCTGGCCCAGGTGCGTCACCACCAGCAGCTGGCCGGGATTGAGGACGCGCGGTGTCGTCGGGAGCCCGATCACGGGCTTGCGCCAGCGGATCCACTGCGTCGGCGGGAACGACAGCATCGCCCCCGGTTGCCCGACGTAGAGATTGTCGAATCCGTCGAACAGCGGGCCGGACAGGCCACCGCCCTGCCACAGCCTGGAGCACCAGCGCTGGCGGCCCTTGTTGTCGGCCTCCCACACCATCAGCGAGCATCCGCCCGCGGTCTGGGCATTCGCAGCCAGATAGTTGGTCGCGCCCGTCGAACCGAGCGCGACCTGGGCGCCGAGGCTGCCCTTGACCGAGCGCGTCCAGTCCAGCCGCAACGCATTCGCCCCGGACACGTCGACGTAGCTGCTGTTGGCGGCGTCGGCGTATTGGGCCGCCCAGCCGGGCGCGGGGTGGGCAGCTACCCAGGAGTCGGTGTTACCGCAGGAGCTCAGCAGGAGCGCGCCGCAAGCGGCGGCCGCGAACTGGCGCACGGTTCTTCGTCGAGCAGGCATCGAGGTTCGAGCGTAGTGCTAGGCACGGAGGGCGGGAGCGAAGCGACTGGGGAATGTCGTGGAGGGCGGGAGCGAAGCGACTGGGGAATGTCGCGGAGGGTGGGAGCGAAGCGACTGGGGAACGTCGCGTGCGGCCTCGCGTAGGCTGTCCCGCCATGACGACGATGTGGGGCGCACCCATACACGTTCGCTGGCGGGGATCCCGCTTGCGTGACCCGCGTCAGGCCAAGTTCCTCACCCGCGATTCGCTGCGCTGGGTGATCGCGAACAAGGCCTACACCCCCTGGTATCTGGTCAGGTACTGGCGGCTGCTGAAGTTCAAGTTGGCCAATCCGCACATCATCACCCGCGGCATGGTGTTTCTGGGCAAGGGCGTGGAGATCCAGGCGACGCCGGAGCT
>JAHFVB010000468.1 GCA_023264755.1 Mycobacterium sp.
AGCGGCGTTGCGCGCGAGCGGTCGTCAACGTTCGGCCTGGACCGCGCTGGCCGTGGGACTCGGGGCGTGGGCTTTGGGTGACGCGATCTGGGCGATTCTGGTGATCGGAGCCTCACCGATTGCCGACGGTTGGTGGTTGGTCGGTCTGGGGTATCTGCTGTTGCCGGTGGGCGGATTGGGCGCGGCTGCCCTGGTACCCGCCGACAGTGGCTTCGGCGCGCGCCTTGTGCTCGACGCGCTGTTGGTCACTGCCTCGCTGGTCATGATCGCCGTCATCGCGGCGCACTACCTCGATCTGCACGTGGATGGGTCGTGGTTGATCTCGGGGCCCTTCACTGCTTCCTACCTGGCGCTCGCGGTCGTCATCGGCGTCGTCGCTGCCAAAGCCTCAATCGAGAACCGCTGGTCACCGGGACTCGCGGCGATGGGCTTCCTGATCATCGGTGCCACGGGCGCCGTCAACAGTTCCCTCAGTGCGCCGACCGGTCAGCCTTCAGCGTTCGCGATCATCGGATGGTCAGCCGGTTTGTGCAGCTTCGCGTTGGCGGCGCTGTTGTCCCGGCCTCGTCCAGACCTCGACATGTCTGTGCGGGCTGCGCCGTCACTGCGCAGTCAATGGTTCGTCTATGTGCTGCTGGCCGTGGCTGTGGCGCTCGGCGCGGTGTACTTCTGGCCCGGACACGGCATGCAATCCGTTACTTTCGGCATCGGATTGGTCATTGTGGCGATCGCGTTGTGGCGACAGATCCTCCTCCTCGGTCACAACCGTCAGCTACAACTCACCGCAGAGAACGCCGCTCGCCGACACCCGATCACTGGTCTGGCCATGCGGGGCCTGCTCGACGAATCTCTCTGCGAGAGCATCAAATTGCGCAGTGACAACCACGCGCCGACCAGCCTCATCGCAGTGCGGCTCATCGACTTCGCGATGATCAAGGCTGTGGTGGGATACCCGACCCACGACGTCTTGCTGCACGAGGCCGGTACGCGCCTTCTTGCCAACTCGCACCCTGGGGTCACCGTTACCCATGTGGGTGAGGACACCTTCGCTGTGTTGATCGCCGGCGGACGGGAGGCTGCCGACGACGTGGCCGCACGGATCGTCGCGGCGTTCGACGAACCTTTTGACGTGGCCGGCAAAGCCATGCATGTCGACGTCCGCCACGGCATCGCGACCGAGTACCCCGATGTTCGGCATCCGGCTGTCAATGGACACCGCCACGCGGCAGCCGATGATCTTCTGGCGCAGGCGTTGTCGGCATTGAAACCTGCCGATCCGGGGGCGTCGGGCCGGTCATCTCACCGCCCATCGCGTTGCGATCCGAGCCCGGGGTCCGCGGTTGTCGCCGAGACCACGCAGAGTGCGGGTCTCGACCGGCTGCGACTGATGCATGAACTGCGTCAAGCCGTGTACAACGCCGAACTGGCACTGGTCTACTAGCCCAAATACGACCTGCAAACCGGTGAACGGTGCGGCGCGGAGGCGCTGGTTCGCTGGCCACATCGTGAACTCGGCGTCCTGCCCCCCGCGGAGTTCCTGCCGCTCATCAACGAGCTTGAACTGGCCGATGAGCTCACCCACTTCGTGCTTCGCCGGGCGATGAGCGACGCGGCCGCGTGGAATGCACTGGGGCCCACGATTCCGATCGCGGTCAATCTGTCGGCCCCATCGTTGATGGATCAGTCACTGCCGCAACGCGTCACGTCATTGTTGGCGGAGTATCAGATCGCGGCGCATGACCTCACCATCGAAATCACCGAGGACGTCGTCATCGCAGACCTCGAGCAAGCACGAAATGTGCTGGATCGCTTGCACGAAGCCGGCGTTCGTATCGCGATCGACGATTTCGGCAGCGGCTATGGATCCATGGCGTATCTGCAGGCGCTGCCGGTCAACGACATCAAGATCGACCGCCAATTCATTGCGCCCATGGTGTCGGATCCGCGCGCGGCCGCGATCGTCAAATCCACCATCGAACTGGCGAACAGCCTGCAATTGGCGGTTACTGCCGAAGGCGTCGAAGATGAGGCAACCGCGAACAAGTTGAAGCAATTCGGGTGCCATTTCGTACAGGGCTACTACTTCAGTCGGCCCGTTTCGGCCGCGGTGATTCGCTCGGCTTGACGTACGGCTATCGCACCAACTCGGCCAACTCGGCGACGGTCCACGGCGGCGACGGATCATGGTCGCGATAGGTGATGAAACTCGGTGTCTGACGGGTGAATTCGCCGACGAAGCCACCCGCCGCGATGAAGATGCGGCCCGTCGCGTGCGTCAACGGGCTGGCCAGACAGACGTAGGTGGGAGCGACGTACTGCGGGGGAGCGGCATCCAGTGCGCCCTGCAGGCTGACGTCGTCGAGCAGGCCACGGCGGTTGAGTTCGCTGACGTGTTGTTCGTAGCCGTCGCCGGTCGACAGCCGGGTCTTGGCACCGGGGCACACTACGTTGGCTCGCACACCGTGCTCTTTGAGCTCTGCGGCAATGGCCAGCGTGAGGCCGTTGACCGCACCTTTACCAGCGGGATAGCCGGTGCCTCCGTAGTCGCCGAGGAACGCGAAAGAGCTTGTGTTGACGATAGATCCGCCACCCTGAGCGACCATCTTCGGAGCTGCCGCGCGGCACGTTTCGAACGTGGTGTTCAGGTGCGCGTCGAGAAGATCGTGGAACTGTGCGCTGGTGACGTTGAGGATCGACGAGCCGACGGGCTCAGCGGTGCCGGCGCAGTTGATCACGATGTCGACGCGGTCGAATTCCTGGACGCAGGTATCGATCAGTGCGTCGGCAACGTTCGGGTCCGACGGTGACCCGTCGACTCCGACGGCCCGCGGAATGGCTTGTGCCGCTTGGCCTACCGCGTCGGCGTCTCGTCCGTTGACGACCACCCCAGCGCCGTGTTCGGCGAGCAGCATCGCCACTGCGAGTCCGACTCCGCGGGTGCCGCCGACGACGACGGCACCGCGGCCGGACAACAGCTCGCTAGGTGGTGGGTTGCTCAAACTTCATGCCTTCGACGTTCCAGTAGCCACGCAGATTGGTGATCAGCCCGGCGTCGTCGACCTTGTAGGTGAACACGCCGCGCACCGTCGCGACAAAGCCATTCGGGAACTCGGTGCGCAGCACCAGGATGTACGCGATCTCCGTGGGAGAGCTGGACGGGAAGGTCTCTTCGCGGGTTATGGTCAGCTGGTTGGGCCCGATGTTGGTGTCGTAGAAGGCGGCCAGCGCCTCCTTGCCCTTGATGCCGGTGCCGTCGGGGTTGGTGACGGACGTGCCGATCGGGTCTTCGACGACGATGTCGTCGGCCATCAGAGCCAGCCAGCCTTCGCGGTCGTGGCTCTGAACGCAGCGCCACGACGATTCGGACGCGGTGACAACAGGACTGTCAGACAAGGGTTTTCCTCCTACGAACAGCGCCGAGCGGCCACCTGCGACACGTTCTACTGGAAAATTCGTGTCGCAAGTGACCACTCGGCGGTGGTGATGACTAGCGGTCGGCGTCGGTGTAGCGGATGACGCCGCGGATGTTGCGGCCCTCCAGCATGTCCTTGTAGCCGTCGTTGATCTGCTCCAGCTTGTACTGCCGGGTGACCATGTCGTCCAGGTTCAGACGGCCGGCCTTGTACATGCTCAGCAGTGCCGGGATGTCGTGGTGCGGGTTGCCGCCACCAAAGATGGTGCCCTGCAAGCGCTTCTGCAGCAGGGTCAGCATCGACAGGTTGAGCTTGACGTCCAGGCTCGCCATGTTCGCCACTGCGGTCACCACGCAGGTGCCGCCCTTGCTGGTGATGTTCAGGTAGTTGTCGATGTCCTCGCCGTGCAATTCGCCGACCGTGACGATGGTCTTGGCGGCCATCCGGCCCTCGGTGGCCTCTGCGACACCGGCCATGGCGCTGTAGATGTCCGGATAGGCATGCGTGGCACCGAATTTGAGGGCCTGGTCACGCTTCCATTCCACCGGGTCGACGGCGAAGACGTTTCGCGCGCCCGCATTGAGCGCGCCCTGCAGTGCGCCCGTGCCGACGCCACCGACACCGACGATGACGACGTCGTCGCCGGGGCGCACGTCGCCGCTGCGTACCGCCGAGCCGTAGCCGGTCGTGACGCCGCAGCCGACCAGGCAGGCCACCTCGAACGGGATGGAGGGATCGATCTTCACCACGGAACTCTTGTGCACGACCATGTACGGGCTGAAGGTGCCCAGCAGGGTCATCGGCAGGACCGGCTGACCGTTC
>JAHFVB010000082.1:0-1364 GCA_023264755.1 Mycobacterium sp.
ACCTGGGCCTTCGACGCGGTCACCGACCAGGACACCATGGCGCTGATCCTGCGCATCGGGCCCCCCGACGAGATCCACGCGAGCATGGAACTGGAAGCCGCCGCGCTGACCCGCGCCGCCGCTACCGGTGCTCCGGTGCCCCGGGTCCTGGTGGCCGACGATTCGGTTGCCGCCCTGGGCAATCCATACCTGATCTGCGACTTCATCGGCGGCGAGACGATCGTGCCGCGCATTCACCGTGCCCTGGACGACACCTCCCGGGCCAGCCTGCTGACCCAGTGCGCCGAGGCGCTTACCGCGATCCACCGGGCCGATCCGATCGGCATCGGGCTGAAGGCCCCCGATCCACTGGACGATTGGGGGCACCGCCAACTCGACGATATGGGTGACACCACCGCCACCTTCGAGTGGGCTTTTCGCTGGTTGGCCGCCAACCGACCATCCCCGGCTCCGAAGGTCTTGGTGCACGGCGACTTCCGGATGGGCAACCTCATCATCGACACCGCCGCCAAGCCCGCCCGGCTGGCCGCGGTGCTGGACTGGGAGCTCACCCACACCGGCGAGCCGTACGAAGATCTGGCCTGGTTCTGCATCAGGGCGTGGCGCTTCGGCGCACCGGCGGCCCTGGGTGCTGGTGGGCTGGGCAGCGTCGAGGACTTCCTGCGCGCCTACGAACGTGCTGCGGGTACGACGCTCGACCGAGCGGCAATGCACTGGTGGCTGGTGCTGTGCACGCTGCGCTGGGGCGTGATCTGTCGCTATCAGGCCGAGCGTCACCTGTCCGGCCAGACCAGGTCGGTCGAGCTGGCCGCGATCGGGCGCCGAGTGTGCGAGACCGAGTACGACCTACTCACCCTGTTGGCCGCGTCATGAGCAACATTCACAACCGGCCCACCGCCGCCGAGCTCGTCGCCGCCGTTGCGGAATTCTTGGACGGCGACGTCCGGGGCGCGACCAGCGGATCGGTCAACTTCCACGCCCGCGTCGCGGCCAACGTGTTGCGCACCGTCGAACGTGAACTACTCGATCAGGCCCCGGCCCCCGACCTGCTGGGGTTCACCACCGAAGCCGACCTCGCGGCAGCCATCAGACGCGGCGAGTTCGACGACCGCGGAGCCGAACTCGAACCCGTGCTCTGGACGTTGGTGCGCGACAAGCTCGCCGTCTCGCATCCCGGGTATGAAGACCAGTAGCGGGTCAGAGTCGCCTGACCCGGGTCAGCCAGGCCGGCTCGTCGACCGTGGTGCCGACGGGGATGCCCAGGGCCTCGGAATGCCGTTCGCCGACCACGCCGCGGTACGTCGTGGTGTCGAGGGCTTCCAACTCCCACCCTTCGCCGAACGCCGCCCGCAGCTCGGCCTCAC
>JAHFVB010000082.1:1374-12198 GCA_023264755.1 Mycobacterium sp.
ATCGGAGAGCGCCAGCACGTGCAGCAGGCCGTCCGGCTTGAGCGCACCGTGCAAGCTCGCGACGTAGCGGCTCCGGTCGGCGGGGTCACCGAAGACGTGGAACAGCGCACTGTCGACGATCGTGTCGTAGCCGGCGTCGGCGGGCAGGTTCATGGCGTCTGCGACCTCGAAGCGCGCCTCGACCCCCTTGGCCGCGGCGTTCGCGCGGGCCTGCTCGATCGCGGTCGGTGCGTAGTCGACGCCAAGCACGTCGTAGCCCAGGTGGGTCAGCAGGATGGTGTGCTCGCCGAGCCCGCAGCCGGGATCGAGCACCTTGCCGTGGATCACGCCGGTCTGCTCCAACGCGACGATGGCGGGCTGGGGTGCACCGATCACCCAGGGCGGCGTGCCGTCCTGGTAAAACGCTTCGAAAGTGGCTCTGGCAGGTGTGGTCATGAAGCCGAGTGTGCTACCTAAACCATTGTTGAGGTCAACCGAAGGAGCACAATCATGAACGTGGACTCGAGCGTGGATGTGGCGGACCGAATGTTCGGCGCCATCGCGGGTGGTGACTACGCCACCGTCGAGGCCACGTGGGCCGACGACGTATTGGTCTGGCATTCCGGAGACACCGAGGACAATCAACGCGGGCGGGCACTCAGGGTGATCCGCTGGTTCTTGGACGTCACCAGCACGCGCAGCTACGAAGTCCTCGATCGCCAGGTCTTCGAAGGCGGTTTCGTGCAGCAGCACATTCTGCGCGCCCAGGGTCGCAACGGTGCGTCGATCGAAATGCGGGTATGCCTGGTAGCCAAGGTCAACGAACGGGGACTGGTCAGCCGAATCGACGAGTACTTCGACCCGGCCGTCATGGCTCCCCTACTGGAGAATTGAGGTATCGCGATGGCAGTACAGGACTGGCTCGGCACGTGGCGGCTCGATCCCGCCCGAACGGAGTTGACGTTCCGCAGCCCCACGTTCTGGGGACTGGCCAAGGTCAAGGGCACCTTCGGCGAGGTCACCGGGACGGGTGAGGCGACAGCGCCGAATCTGGTGAGCGGCCAACTGCAGCTCGCCACCAAGTCGATCGACACGGGAAACGCCAAACGGGACGGGCACCTGCGGTCGGCCGACTTCTTCGACGTGGAGAAGTTCCCCACCATCACCGTCGACGTCAGCTCCGCCGGGCTCACCGACACCGACACCGTCGCCTTGCACGTCCAGCTGACCGTCAAGGCAATACCCCACATGCTCGACCTGCCCGTCAAGGTCACCACCTTGCCCGACGGGGCGGTGCGGCTGACCACCACGACGTCGCTCAACCGCAAGGACTTCGGCGTCGACGGAAACCTGCTCGGCATGATGGGTGACACCACGACGGTCGAAGCGACCGCGGTGTTCGTCAAGCAGTCGTAGCATCGCCTTCGTGCCCACCCCACGTGACACGGAGCCCTTGAAGATCCTGGTCTACAGCGACAATGCGCGCACCAGGGAGAAGGTTCGTTCGGCGCTGGGCAAGCGGGTGCATCCCGACCTGCCGGAGTTGAGCTACCTCGACGTGGCGACGGCGCCGGTCGTCGTCGCCACCCTCGATCAGGGCGGCTTCGACTTGGCCATCCTCGACGGCGAGGCCACCCCAGCCGGTGGCCTTGGGCTGGCCAAACAACTCAAGGACGAGGTCGCGGCGTGCCCACCGATCCTGGTGTTGACGGGGCGCCCGGACGATGCCTGGTTGGCCTCCTGGTCCCGGGCCGAAGCCGCGGTGCCGCACCCCATCGACCCAATTCGACTGGGCGAGGTCGTGGCGTCGTTGCTGCGCGCCAAAGTGCAGTAGTCAGCGCCAAATAACCTGAGGCCGTTCGCCGTTCGCGTTTCCTGCGAACTGGCGTACTGACGCACAAGCTTCGGTGTCGATCCTATCCAAAACGGCCAAGCGAACGATTAACAAGGCTAAGCTGTGTCGTAGCTCACATCGACAGCCCAACGAGGGAGCGACACAGCGGTATGAACGCATACCTACCCATCCTGGTGATCGGCGCCATCGCCGCCGCCTTTGCGGTTGGTTCGGTCGGCATCGCCGTCCTGATCGGTCCGCGGCGGTACAACCGGGCCAAACTCGAGGCCTACGAGTGCGGCATCGAACCCATGGCCCCCGGCTCGCCGGGACACGAAGCCACCGGCCAGCGCTTCCCGGTCAAGTACTACCTGACCGCGATGTTGTTCATCGTCTTCGACATCGAGATCGTGTTCCTCTATCCGTGGGCGGTGTCCTTCGACTCGCTCGGGCTGTTCGCCGTCGTCGAGATGCTGCTCTTCATGCTGACGGTGTTCGTCGCCTACGCCTACGTGTGGCGCCGCGGCGGACTGAACTGGGACTGAGCCATGGGACTCGAAGAACAGCTCCCCGGGGGCATCCTGCTGTCCACCCTCGAGAAGGTCGCAGGTTACGTGCGCAAGGGCTCGTTGTGGCCCGCGACGTTTGGCCTGGCGTGTTGTGCCATCGAGATGATGGCAACGGCCGGACCACGTTTCGACATCGCGCGGTTCGGTATGGAACGATTCTCCGCCACCCCGCGCCAGGCCGACCTGATGATCGTGGCGGGTCGGGTCAGCCAGAAGATGGCCCCGGTGCTGCGTCAGGTCTACGACCAGATGGCCGAGCCCAAATGGGTGCTCGCGATGGGGGTATGTGCCTCCTCCGGCGGGATGTTCAACAACTACGCGGTGGTCCAGGGCGTCGACCACATCGTGCCGGTGGACATCTATCTGCCGGGCTGCCCACCGCGGCCCGAGATGCTGCTCAACGCAATTCTGATGCTGCACGCCAAGATTCAGGACATGCCACTCGGGGTCAATCGCGCCGAGGCCATTGCGGCCGCCGAGCATGCCGCGCTGGCCTCGCCGACGACCCTGGAGCTCAAGGGGTTGTTGCGGTGACGACCGAGCCCAACGGCAAGGGCACCAACGGCGCCAGCGGCTCAAGTGGCAATGGCGGCAACGGTGGACCCGAGCTCATCGGCACCCGGCGCGGCATGTTCGGCGTCAAGGGCAGCGGCGACACTTCCGGCTACGGCCGGTTGGTGCGCGAGGTCGTCTTGCCCGGCAGTTCGCCGCGGCCGTACGGCGGATACTTCGACGAGGTCGTCGACGGGCTGACCGCCGCCCTCGGCGAAGCCGAGTTCGCCGCGGCAGTCGAGCGGGTGGTGGTCTTTCGTGACGAGTTGACCATCGAAGTACGGCGCGAGCACCTGGTCGTGGTGATGCAGAAGCTGCGCGACGAACCCGCGCTGGCCTTCGAGCTCTGTCTCGGCGTCTCGGGCGTGCACTACCCCAACGACGCCGGACGCGAACTTCACGCCGTGTATCCGCTGATGTCCATCACCCACAACCGCCGAATTCGCGTCGAGGTGGCCGCGCCCGACGCGGATCCCCATGTGCCGTCCCTGTTCTCGGTGTACCCGACCACCGACTGGCACGAGCGCGAGACGTACGACTTCTTCGGCCTACTCTTCGACGGTCACCCCTCGCTGACCCGGATCGAAATGCCCGACGACTGGGTCGGGCACCCACAGCGCAAGGACTACCCGTTGGGGGGCATCCCGGTGACTTACCACGGCGCCGAGATACCGCCGCCCGACGAGCGGAGGTCGTACAACTGATGACTGCGCCGAAGAGTCCGCCCGAGACCGTCGTCACGGTGGGCGGCGAAGACTGGGAAGCGGTGGTCAAGGCCGCCCAGGACAGTGCCGTCGCAGGCGAGCGCATCGTCGTGAACATGGGCCCGCAGCATCCGTCCACGCATGGAGTGCTGCGGCTCATCCTCGAGATCGAGGGCGAGACCATCACCGAGATCCGCTGTGGAATCGGCTACCTGCACACCGGAATCGAGAAGAACCTCGAGTACCGGACCTGGACCCAGGGCGTCACCTTCGTCACCCGCATGGACTATCTGTCCCCGTTCTTCAACGAGACGGCCTACTGCCTCGGGGTCGAGAAGCTGCTCGGTGTCACCGACGACATCCCCGAACGCGCCAGCGTCATCCGCGTCATGCTGATGGAGCTCAACCGGATCTCCAGCCACCTGGTCGCATTGGCCACGGGCGGAATGGAACTGGGGGCGATGTCCGCCATGTTCTTCGGCTTCCTGGGGCGTGAGCAGGTGCTGTCGGTCTTCGAGACCATCACCGGCCTGCGCATGAACCACGCCTACATCAGGCCCGGCGGGCTGGCCGCCGACCTGCCGGACGAGGCGCTGCCGGAGCTCGAGGA
Source organism: Mycobacterium sp. (assembly GCA_023264755.1). Classification (GTDB taxonomy): domain Bacteria; phylum Actinomycetota; class Actinomycetes; order Mycobacteriales; family Mycobacteriaceae; genus Mycobacterium. Next base: position 5,623 of record JAHFVB010000082.1, read on the forward strand.
GCTGTTGCGGACCATGCCCGCCAAGCTCGACGATCTGGAGAAGCTACTCAAGGAGAGCCATATCTGGAAGGCCCGCACCGTCGGGGTCGGCTACCTGGATCTGACCGGCTGCATGGCACTCGGCATCACCGGTCCCATCCTGCGTTCCACCGGGCTGCCCCACGATCTGCGGCGTGCCCAGCCCTACTGCGGTTACGAACACTACGACTTCGACGTCATTACCGACGATGCGTGTGATGCGTACGGCCGCTACCTGATTCGGGTCGGTGAGATGAAGGAGTCGCTCAAGATCGTCCGCCAGTGCGTGGACAAGTTGACGACGCTCACCGGCCAACCCGTGATGATCACGGACAAGAAGCTGGCCTGGCCCGCCGACCTCAAGCTCGGCCCGGACGGATTGGGCAACTCCCCCGAGCACATCGCGAAGATCATGGGCGGATCGATGGAGGCCCTCATCCACCACTTCAAACTGGTCACCGATGGCATCCGGGTGCCGGCCGGACAGGTCTACTCCGCGGTCGAATCGCCCCGCGGCGAGCTCGGCGTGCACATGGTCAGCGACGGCGGCACACGGCCCTACCGGGTGCACTACCGCGACCCGTCCTTCACCAATCTGCAAGCCGTGGCGGCGATGTGCGAGGGCGGCATGGTGGCCGACGCAATCTCCGCGGTGGCGTCGATCGACCCGGTGATGGGCGGGGTGGACCGGTGATGAGCGCTGGCGCGAGGAACGGGAGATCATGACGGTGGTAGAGCTGCGGCTGGGGCCGCGACCCGACGAACCAGGTCCGCCGATAACCCATGGCCCACAGTCCTATTCCGCCGAGGTCACCGCCCAGTTGGCCGCCGACGCGGCGCTGGTGATCGGCAGGTACCCCGAGCCACGTTCGGCGCTGCTACCGCTGCTGCACTTGGTACAGGCGCAGGACGGTTACCTGACTCCGGCCGGAATCGCCTTCTGCGCCGAACGACTGAGGCTCAGCCCGGCCGAGGTCACCGCCGTCGCCACCTTCTACTCGATGTATCGCCGCACCCCGACCGGGGACTACCTGGTCGGAGTGTGCACCAACACCTTGTGCGCGGTGATGGGCGGCGACGCCATCCTCGAGGCACTCGAAGACCAACTCGGGGTGCCCGCCGGCGAGACCACCGCCGACGGCACGATCACGCTCGAACACGTCGAATGCAACGCGGCGTGTGACTACGCGCCGGTGATGATGGTCAACTGGGAGTTCTTCGACAACCAAACCCCGGCGTCGGCAAGGGCACTCGTCGAACGTCTCCAAGAAGGTTCAGTGGTGACACCGACTCGGGGTGCGCCACTGTGCACCTTCCGTCAGACCGCCCGCATTCTCGCCGGCTTCCCCGACGAACGACCCGGCGCCAACGACGGGGCGCCAGGAGCGGCCACGCTGGCCGGCTTGCGCATCGCGCACGAGCGCGGCCTGGCGGCTCCCACGCCGCCGACCGGCGCTGCGGCCGAGAACGGCGAGGCCAAGTGAGCCTCACCCCGGTACTCAGTGCCCACTGGGACGAACCGCAATCGTGGACGCTGGACACCTACCTGCGCCACGACGGCTATCGGGCGTTGACCCGGGCGCTGGCGATGAGCCCCGACGACGTCATCGCGTTGGTCAAGGACTCCGGCCTGCGGGGGCGCGGCGGGGCGGGCTTTCCCACCGGACAGAAGTGGTCGTTCATCCCGCAGGGCAGTGACGGCGCCGGCGCCAAGCCGCACTACCTGGTGATCAACGCCGACGAGTCGGAACCCGGTACGTGCAAGGACATTCCGTTGATGATGGCGACACCTCACGTGCTCGTCGAAGGCGCCATCATCGCCGCGTACGCGATTCGGGCCAGGCACGCCTTCATCTACGTGCGCGGCGAGGTGGTGCCCGTGCTGCGCAGGCTGCAGGCGGCGGTGGCCGAGGCGTATCGAGCCGGGTACCTGGGCACCGACGTGCAAGGGTCTGGATTCGACGTCGACCTGGTGGTGCACGCCGGTGCGGGGGCCTACATCTGCGGCGAGGAGACCGCACTGCTGGATTCACTGGAGGGCCGGCGGGGCCAACCTCGGCTACGCCCCCCGTTTCCCGCGGTGGCCGGGCTGTACGCCTGCCCGACGGTGGTCAACAACGTCGAATCCATCGCCAGCGTGCCCGCGGTCGTGCGTGGCGGGGTGGACTGGTTCAAGTCGATGGGGTCGGAGAAGTCTCCCGGCTTCACGCTCTACTCGCTGTCGGGTCACGTCACCACACCCGGTCAGTACGAGGCCCCGTTGGGCATCACGCTGCGCGAGCTACTCGACTACGCGGGTGGGGTGCGGGCCGGGCACCAGCTGAAGTTCTGGACGCCCGGCGGCTCGTCGACCCCGCTGCTGACCGCCGAACATCTGGACGTGCCACTGGATTACGAGAACATGGCCAAGGTCGGTTCGATGTTGGGTACCAAGGCGTTGCAGATCTTCGACGAGACCACCTGTGTGGTGCGGGCCGTGCGGCGTTGGACGCAGTTCTACGCCCACGAGTCCTGCGGAAAGTGCACCCCGTGTCGAGAGGGCACCTACTGGTTGGCCCAGATCTACGCACGACTGGAGACCGGGCAGGCCAGCGCATCCGACGTGGAAAAGCTGCTCGACATCTCCGATGCGATCTTCGGAAAGTCGTTCTGTGCGCTCGGCGACGGGGCCGCCAGCCCCATCATCTCGTCGATCAAGTACTTCCGCGACGAGTACCTGGCGCACCTCGACGGCGGGTGCCCGTTCGATCCGCACGCCTCGATGTTGGCAGCGCCCGAGGGGGTGGGCGTATGAGTGGCACGCAGCGGGGTGGCACGCAGCTTCGCACGCAGCGGGGTGGCACGCAGCTTCGGCGCACGCAGCTCCGTCGAGTGTGCGAACCGATACGCGGGCCGCGGCGCGTTGCGGATGAAACCGCACACTCGGCGAGGAATGGGGAGGGCGCAGCGTGACCACGGCGGAAGACAAGGCCAACCCGACGACCGGCCAGCCGGACGTCGAGTTGGTGACGATCACCATCGACGACCACCAGGTCAGCGTGCCCAAGGGCACGTTGGTGATTCGGGCCGCCGAGCTCATCGGCATCCAGATTCCTCGCTTCTGCGACCACCCGCTACTGGAGCCCGTCGGGGCCTGTCGCCAGTGTCTGGTCGAGGTGGAGGGTCAGCGCAAGCCGATGGCCTCTTGCACCATCACCGTCACCCCCGACATGGTGGTGCGCACCCAGCTGACGTCGGAGGCTGCCGACAAGGCCCAGCACGGCGTCATGGAACTGTTGCTGATCAACCATCCGCTGGACTGCCCGGTGTGCGACAAGGGTGGCGAGTGCCCGTTGCAGAACCAGGCGATGTCCAACGGGCAGGCCGACACTCGCTTCACCGACGTCAAGCGCACCTTCCCCAAACCGATCAACCTGTCGGCGCAGGTGCTGCTGGACCGCGAACGCTGCGTGCTGTGCGCCCGGTGCACCCGGTTCTCCAACCAGGTCGCCGGTGACCCGTTCATCGAGCTCCTCGAACGCGGGGCGCTGCAGCAAGTCGGCATCGCCACCGACGAGCCGTTCGACTCCTACTTCTCCGGCAACACGGTGCAGATCTGCCCCGTCGGCGCACTGACCGGAACGGCCTACCGGTTCCGGGCCAGGCCCTTCGACCTGGTGTCCTCCCCCAGCGTGTGTGAGCACTGCGCATCCGGATGCGCCCAGCGCACCGACCATCGGCGCGGAAAGGTGTTGCGGCGCCTGGCCGGTGACGATCCCGAGGTCAACGAGGAGTGGAACTGCGACAAGGGACGCTGGGCCTTCACCTATGCGACCCAAGGCGACCGGATCACCACGCCTTTGGTCCGCGACCCCGACGGCACGCAACGTCCCGCGTCGTGGTCGGAGGCCGTGGCCGTCGCCGTCGCCGGACTGACCGCTGCGCAGGGCCGGGCCGGGGTGCTCGTCGGAGGCCGCGCCACCCTCGAGGACGCCTACGGGTACGCGAAGTTCGCTCGAATCGTACTGGGCACCAACGACATCGACTTCCGCGCCCGACCTCACTCCGCCGAAGAGGCGGAGTTCCTCGCTCATGCCGTGGCGGGTCGCCCGTTCGCAGTGACCTACGCCGACCTGGAAGCGGCCCCGGCCGTGCTGCTCGCCGGATTCGAACCGGAGGAAGAGTCGCCGATCGTCTTCCTGCGCTTGCGCAAGGCCTTCCGCAAGCGCGGCCTGAAGGTGACGTCGATCGGCCCCTTCGCCACCCGCGGGCTGGCCAAGATGGGTGGCCGCCACCTCGCCACGGCGCCAGGTGGAGAAGCCGAGGCATTGCACGCACTTCACGGCGAGCTCGCCCCAGTCACCTTGATATTGGTCGGCGAACGGCTCGCGAGCTCACCCGGCGCCTACTCCGCCGCCGTGCGGCTGGCCGAGGCGACGGGAGCCCGGCTGGGCTGGATCCCACGTCGCGCCGGCGAACGGGGCGCCCTGGAAGCCGGTGCGGCACCGAACCTGTTGCCAGGTGGTCGCCCCCTGGCCGACCCGCGAGCCCGCCAAGAGGTCGCCGCTGGGTGGCACGTCGACGACCTGCCGGACGCACCCGGCCGGGACACCTCCGGCATCCTCGCCGCGGCCGCAGACGGAACCTTGCAGGCGCTGCTCGTCGGTGGTGTCGAACTGAATGACCTACCCCACCCCGCACGTGCTCTGGCCGCCGTCGCGGCTGCCCCCTTCGTCGTGAGCCTGGAATTGCGGCGCAGCGCGATCACCGAACGCGCGGACGTCGTCTTCCCAGTCGCCCCGGTCACCGAGAAGGCCGGCACGTTCGTCGATTGGGAGGGCCGTCCCCGACCCTTCGAGCCCGCGCTGCCACCGAACGCCACCGCGGACGTCCGGGTGCTGGCCGCGCTGGCCGACGAGGTCGGCATCGACCTGGCCCTGCCCGACGCCGCCGCGGTGCGGGCCGAACTGGCCAAGCTCGGCAGTTGGCAGGGCCGTCCAGCCGCCGCCCCGGACACCGGCCCGGCCCAGCAGGCCCGACCGGCGGTGGGGCAAGCGGTGCTCACGGGCTGGCGAATGCTGCTGGACGCGGGCCGGTTGCAGGACGGGGAACCCCACCTCGCCGGGACCGCGCGCCGGCCGGTCGTACGACTCTCCGAGTCCACCGCCGCCGAGATCGGGGCCACCGAGGGGGAACCGGTCACCGTGAGCACACCGACGGGCGCGATCTCGCTACCGCTGGAAATCACCGACATGCCCGCCCGCGTGGTGTGGCTGCCGCTGAACTCGCCCGGCTGCACCGTCGCCACCACGCTCGGCGCCTCGGTCGGCGAGCTCGTCACGATCGCTCCGGGAGCCGAACTCGCATGACCTACCCCAACCTGACGTCCTTCGGCCACGATCCGTGGTGGCTGGTACTGGCCAAGGCGCTGTTCATCTTCGTGTTCCTCTTGCTCACCGTGTTGGTCGCGATCCTGCTCGAACGCAAGGTGCTGGGTTGGATGCAGCGCCGCCCGGGACCCAACCGGGTCGGCCCGTGGGGACTGCTGCAGAGCCTGGCCGACGGAGTCAAGCTGGCGCTCAAGGAGGGCCTCATCCCGTCGGGCGTCGACAAGCCGATATACCTTCTGGCGCCCATCATCTCGGTGGTGCCCGCCATCATGGCGTTCGCCGTGATCCCGATGGGCGGCCTGGTCAGCGTCTTCGGTCACCAGACCCCGCTGCAGCTGACCGACCTGCCCGTCGCCGTGCTCTACGTGCTCGCCGTGACGTCGATCGGCGTATACGGAATCGTGTTGGCCGGCTGGGCCTCCGGCTCGACCTATCCCCTGCTGGGCGGCCTGCGGTCCAGCGCGCAGGTGATCTCCTACGAGATCGCCATGGCGCTGTGCTTCGCCGCGGTGTTCCTGTACTCGGGCACGATGTCGACCTCGGAGATCATCGCCAAACAGCAGGGGCTCTGGTACGTCTTCCTGCTGCTCCCGTCGTTCCTCATCTACGTGACATCCATGGTCGGCGAAACCAACAGGGCGCCTTTCGATCTGCCCGAGGCCGAGGGCGAGCTGGTCGGCGGCTTCCACACCGAGTACTCGTCGCTGGGCTTCGCGATCTTCATGCTCGCCGAATACGTGAACATGACCACCGTGTCCGCCCTGGCCACCACGCTGTTCCTCGGCGGCTGGCAAGCGCCATGGCCGGTGAGCCTGTGGGCCGGCGCCAACACGGGGTGGTGGCCGCTGCTGTGGTTCGTCGGCAAGGTGTGGGTATTCCTGTTCCTGTTCATGTGGTTGCGCGCGACGCTGCCCCGCATGCGCTACGACCAGTTCATGGGGCTGGGCTGGAAGGTACTGATCCCGATCTCGCTGGCCTGGATCATGACCGTGGCCGTCGTGCGGACGCTGCGCACCCAGGGCTACGGCGGATGGGCGGTCACGCTGGTGATCGCGAGCGCAGTCGTCGGGGTCGCGCTGGTGGCCTACTTGTGGCGGACGCTGCGCCGCAGGGACATTCGCAGCAACGCGGTTCCCGCCGACACGGGCGCGTTCCCCATTCCCCGCATTCCCGTGAAGGAGGCCGCCGA
>JAHFVB010000083.1:0-2455 GCA_023264755.1 Mycobacterium sp.
CGGGGGCGGTCCCGTCGAGCGTGGTGGCCGGGGCCGGCGAATACAAGACCTCGATTCCGCTGCGCTCTCCCGCCGACGGTGGTCCCGCCAGGGCGACCTTCCTGCGCTGGGTCTGGTACGCCTCCCGGCGCGCGACGCTGCATCTCGACGAGGCCGACGACGACTTCGCCACCGCCGAACGTACGGCGACGTCGCTGCGGATCCTCGCACCGACGCTGCGGTTGACCGAGGACGAACAGCGCGACCTGCTGCCGAACGCCCGAGTGACTCGGTATGGGGCCGACGAGACCATCCAGTTTCCCGGCCAGATTCCCACGCGGATCACGTTCATCGTCAACGGCCGAGTGCGACTCGTCGCGAGGGCCGAGAACGGGGCGATGGTGCCGGTCCGCACCGTCGAGGAGGGTGACTTCATCGGTTCGACGGCGCTGACCCGCGAGCCGGTGACATCGGGCGCCTACGCCATCGACGAAGTGACGGTGGTGCAGCTCGAGCGTGAGCACATGGAGCAGCTGGTGTTGCGAAAGCCCTTGCTGCTGCAGGAAATCGGCCGAACCATCGAGGAACGGCAGGAAGAAGTGCACCGGGCCCTCGCCGCGGCCACCGACTAGGTCGACCAGGTGAACCGACGGGTGCCGCGGCCTCGCGAGTTGGCGCCGCTGATCGGCTTCCGCAAGCCGCGGTGGGATCGGACGGCAAGTCGGTTGGAGGCTGCCCTCACCATCGAGGACCTGAGGCGGCTGGCCAAACGCCGCACCCCGAAGGCCGCGTTCGACTACGCCGACGGGGCGGCGCAGGACGAAATCTCGCTGACTCGGGCGCGCCAAGCCTTCCGCGACATCGAGTTCCACCCGAAGATCCTGCGCGACGTCGCCGAGGTCGACACCGGACGCGTGGTGCTCGGCGATCGGGTCGGGTTGCCGTTCGGCATTGCCCCGACGGGCTTCACGCGGTTGATGCACACCGAAGGCGAGGTGGCCGGGGCGCGGGCCGCCGCGCGCCACGCCATCCCCTTCGCGCTCTCGACCCTGGGCACGTCCTCGATCGAACACGTGCGGGCAGCAAATCCGCATGGACGCAACTGGTTCCAGCTCTACATGTGGAAGGACCGGGACCGGTCCATGGCGCTGGTCGAGCGCGCCGCGGCGGCGGGTTATGACACGCTGCTGGTGACGGTCGACGTGCCCGTCGCCGGCGCACGGTTGCGGGATACCCGCAACGGCATGTCCATTCCGCCCACGCTGACGTTGCGCACCGTGCTCGACGCGGTCCCGCACCTGCGCTGGTGGTTCGACCTATTGACCACGGAGCCGTTGTCCTTCGCCTCGCTCGACCGCTGGCCCGGCACGGTCGCCGAGTACCTCGACACCACGTTCGATCCGACCGTCACGTTCGACGACTTGGCGTGGATCAAGTCGCAGTGGCCGAACAAGTTGGTAGTCAAGGGCATCCAGACGCTCGACGATGCCAGGGCGGTGGCCGACCTGGGCGTCGATGGTGTGCTGCTGTCCAATCACGGCGGTCGCCAACTGGACCGGGCACCCGTTCCGTTTCACCTATTGCCGTCGGTGGCCCGAGCGCTCGGCGACACCTGCGAAATTTTGCTGGACACTGGAATCATGTCGGGCGCCGACATCGTCGCAGCGGTGGCGCTGGGCGCTCGGTTCACCCTGATCGGGCGGGCCTATCTGTATGGATTGATGGCTGGCGGCGAAGCTGGGGTGGAGCGGGCGATCGAGATCTTGTCATCCCAGGTCAGACGCACTATGAAGCTGCTCGGAGCAACGAGTTTGGACGAGTTGACACCGTCACACGTCACCCAATTGCGCCGGCTGGGGCCGCGCGTATGGGACTCTCCCGCCCAGTCACATTGATCACTCTATTCACACAGGTCACACGCTAGTTGAGCCGCCAACTGGCCGTTCAGATCTCTGCACCGAGTCTCAATCGTTAGCTAAATGCGACGTCAGATGTGGGCGTTGGAGGCGGGGTCGAACCACATGGACGTGATTCACTGATGCTCGCAAAGCAACGGTGGTTGCTTTTAGTCATTTGAGAAAGGTGGGTTGGTTGCCGTTATGAAGTTCATCCGAAAGATTCGCGGTGAGTGGTTGCGCCGGTTGGCGATCGGCGCCATTGCGGCCGCAGCGCTGCCCGCGCTGATCGGCTTCACGGGGGGTTCGGCGACGGCAGGGGCATTCTCCCGGCCAGGCTTGCCGGTCGAATACCTCATGGTGCATTCGGCGGCGATGAACCGCGACATCAAGGTTCAGTTCCAAGGCGGTGGCCCACACGCCATCTACCTGCTCGACGGTCTGCGCGCCCAGGACGACTACAACGGCTGGGACATCAACACCAACGCCTTCGAGTGGACCTACGGCTCGGGCCTGTCGACGGTGATGCCCGTCGGTGGTCAGTCCAGCTTCTACACCGACTGGTACCAGCCGTCGAAGGG
>JAHFVB010000083.1:2465-12176 GCA_023264755.1 Mycobacterium sp.
CGCCCTCACCTACGCCATCTACCACCCGCAGGCCTGGACCTATGCGGCCTCGCTTTCGGGCTTCCTCAACCCGTCCGAGGGCTGGTGGCCGATGCTGATCGGGCTCGCGATGAACGACGCGGGCGGCTACAACGCCGAGAGCATGTGGGGCCCGTCGGGCGACCCGGCGTGGAAGCGCAACGACCCGATGGTCAACATCAACCAGTTGGTGGCCAACAACACCCGCATCTGGATCTACTGCGGTACGGGTACGCCGTCGGATCTGGACTCGGGCACCTCGGGTGGCAACCTGATGTCGGCCCAGTTCCTGGAGGGGTTCACGCTGCGCACCAACGTGGCCTTCCGCGACAACTACCTCGCGGCGGGTGGCACCAACGGGGTGTTCAACTTCCCGCCCACCGGTACCCACAGCTGGGGCTACTGGGGTCAGCAGTTGCAGCAGATGATCCCGGACATCCAGCGCACGCTCGGCGCACAGGCCACCGCCTGACCTAGGAGTCGAGCACCAGCAAGTCCCGAAGGCCGAGGAGCCTGCCGTCACCCCCGGACGGCAGGCTCCTTTCTTCGTCGAGATTCTTCCTCAGAGCCGGGTGCGCCGTCCGATGTCTTCCTCGAACTCCGCGATCATCGCGTCGGTCAGCGTCGGACGGGTGTCGGCAATGGCAGTCAGGTAGTCCTCGGTGCGGGCCGGTTCGCCGCGCCGGAACTCGAGCTCTCTTTCGAACGCCGCCTGGGCGCCCTTTCGAGCGGCGAACTCGATGTCGGCCGGAGTGAACATCGCACTCGCGTCGACCAATAGGGCGATGTCGACAGGGTTGGACACGGCCGCAGTGCCGACGAGATAGCGCTCCCAGATCGCCGCACGTGCCGTGGCGTCCGGCGGACCGACGGGAATGACGTAGTCGAATCGGCCAGGGCGCAGAATCGCCGAGTCCAACGACCGCACCGAGTTGGTCGCGCACACCAGCAACCGGTCACCGTGCTGGCGAAACGCCGGAATGAGTTTGAGTAGCTCGTTCGTGACACCGTGCGCGGGATCGGTTGGCACGCCGGAGCGCGAACCAGCGATCTCCTCGACCTCGTCGATGAAGACCAGCACCGAATCCAAGTCGGCCAGCGTGGCGAAGGCCTCGCGCAGCGCCCCGGCCATGGCCACTTCGGGGGTGGCCAGCCGCGACGGAAACAGCTCGACGAACGGCCAGCCCAGACGCCCGGCGATCGCCTTGGCGAAGCTCGTCTTGCCGGTACCGGGCGGTCCGAACAGGATCACCGCCTTGGGCGGCGAAACGCCGTATTCGGCGGCGACATTCGGCTCGACGAGCGGAAGCACGATGCGTTGCTCGATGACCCGCTTCTCGGCTTCCATTCCGGCCAGCGCGTTCCAGTGGCCGCGCGGAATCACCTGCGCACCCACTGCGGCCAGGAGGCCGGCATCCGAGGCACCCGGATGGTCCACCTTCTCGAAATAGCTCAGGCCCGTGCGCTCCTCGTAGCCGGAGTGCACCAGCGCCGTGGTCCCGGTGGCCTTCGGCGCCAGCAACGCGGTGATGCGCCGGGCCCCGGCGACTCGCAGCCGCTGCTCGAGCTCGTTGAGCAGCGCGCTGCCGATCCCGCGATCGCGCCAACGACTCCCGAGTGCCATCATCGTGATCCACGCTCGATCGCCGTGGACCAGACCCCCTGCAATGCCCACCAATTGGTCGCCCACCACCGCCACGACACACGGCTGGCCGCAGCGGGCTCCCATCACCACCTCGGAAATGCCGAATGCGGGCTGGGGCTCGCCAGGGAGCCGGTTCTGGTCCCAGATGGAGATGGCCTGGTCCAGGTCGTCGTCGTGAAAGTCACGCAGTCGCCACGGGTGCATCAGTGATTGATAGGCGGTCGGCCTTGCCGGAGCATCGCCCATTCGGGGGTTTACCGGGGGTAGCCGAAGCGATGCCGTGGAGCCGACGGCCTTTCAGTCGGCTCCACAGCGTGGTGACGGCAGCCAGTGCCGCTAGTTGGCACCACTAGGCGATCAGGGCTCAGTCGAACAGCATGATCGGCCGTGGCGAAGTGAACGGACCATAGACGCTCGGAGCCGACACCGAAGGCGGGTGAACGACGATCGCGTTGTGCCCCTGCTTGTCGGTGGTCGTGGTACGGCCCGTGATCGTGGTGGTGCTGGGATTGGCCGCCGAAGCGACTGGTGCCACGACGATGGCCGCAGCAGCGAGTCCGGTCAAGAGGCCTGTCCCGACGTAACGCAACTTCATTGTTGCTCCTATTCTCAAAGGTGTTGCTTCTGGTGGGTGAGCTCACCGATCGTCATGCGATTCTGATCGCGCTCCCCGTCTTACGAGTTCCAATCTACCGCTGCCCCAACGCTTGTCACTGCCCTCATGCCAAATGCAAATGTAGGCAATGGATTAGCGATGGCACCGGTGCGCCAAGATATGAATTCGACATGAGCGCGCCAACGGATGCCGCGGGCTCGGGTAGGCAGTCGGTCGGCCTCGAGCGCTCCACTCAACGCCAGAAGCATGGTCAATTAGCCTGGTTGCCAACATAATTCGCAGTTTTCGGCCGGCTACCGAATCGGTTTGCGGAACCGCCGCGCCAGCACTTCCGTGCTTCGATCGGTGGCCGGACCCGTCGGTAACATGGCAGGCGACCGATGAAACCCATTCACGAACAAAGGAGTTCGTCATGAACAAGATCCTCGTCGCCATGGCCGCGGCCGGAGTACTGACCATCCTCGGGCTGGCTCAACCCGGCGTCGCCGCCGCCGTCACCACCGAAAACCGCTCGGCCGCCGAGGTAGTCGCGAAGCTCGAAGCGCAAGGGCACCACGTCCAGCTCAATGGCTCCTCGAACGTCCCACTGTCACAGTGCCGGGTCACCGGGGTGCACGGCCTGCACAACTCGAACGTCGACGCTTCAGGCGCCCGGATCGACCAGGACCTGTTCAACACCGTCTACGTCGACGTGAAATGTCAGGATGGGTAGCGGTCGATGGGGAGCAGAATCCGGAACTGAGTTGCCCCTTCTTCGGAGCTCGCCGTGACGGTGCCGCCGTGGGCCTCGGTGATGGACGCGACGATGGCCAGTCCCAGCCCGAAGCTGTTCTCGTGGCGGGACCGGGCCCGGTCGCCACGAACGAACCGTTCGAACAATTCCGGCAGCAGCTTGGGGTCGATGCCCGGTCCATCGTCGGTGATGGTCAGCTCCGCCTGGGGGCCGGCCGGGCCGGGCACCGAACGCAGCGCGGTCTGGACGGTGACGCCCGGCGGCGTGTGATGGCGGGCGTTGGCCAGCACGTTGCTCACCACTTGATGCAGCTGCGCTTTGTCACCCATCACCCAGACGGGCTCGTCGGGCAGGTCGGTGAGCCAACGATGTTCGGGGCCCGAGACCATGGCGTCGTTGACGGCGTCCGCGACCAGGCCGCAGACGTCGACCCGTCGGAGCTCGAGTCCCTGCCGCTCATCGAGCCTGGACAACAACAACATGTCGCCGACGAGCGCCGTCATCCGCAGCGATTCGGACTCGATGCGCGCCAACGCGTACTCGGTCGCCGGAGGCAGCATGGCGCTCTCCTGCCGGGTGAGCTCGGCATATCCGAGGATCGCCGTCAGCGGAGTGCGCAGTTCGTGGCTGGCATCGGCGAGAAAGCGGCGCATGCGACGGTCCGACGCCGCGCGGGCGGCCAGCGCCGAATCCACGTTGGCAAGCAGCCGGTTCAACGTCTCACCGACGATCCCGACCTCGTTGTCCGGGTCCGAATCCGCGTGGCGGACACGGGCGGTGATCCGATGATCCTCATCGGCCAAGGGCATTCTGGCCGCCTTCGCGGCCGTCGCCGCCACCCGCCGCAGCGGTCGTAGCGCCCAGCGAAGCAGCACCACGGTGCCCAACCCGGCCAGCACGGCCGCGGCCAGCGTGATCCCGACCACGGCGACGGTCTTCTTGGCGACCAGCCGGTTGGCACTCTCCATCGAAACGGCCGACACCAGCCGCCTTCCCCCGCCCACGTCGCTGCTGGCGACCCGGTAGTTGCCGAGCTCGCCCAGTCCGAGAGTGCGAGGCGAGCCGTCGCGCCAGTCTTGCGATTCGATCGCCGCAATCGCCGCAGCGGGGGCGAAGCCGGGTTCTCCATCGGAGAACAGCGCAGAGCCCACCACCGTTCCCCCGGCAACCAGGGCGATGACGTTGCCCGGAGCCTGGCCGGTGAATCCACTCAGCGCGTCGTCGCCCGCATCGTCGTTGCGGCCCGCTGCTTCGAGCACGCGCAGTTTGGCGTAGGAATGCTCGAAGGCGGCCAGCGAGTGCGATACCTCGGCGTCGCCCATCGTGGTGACGTAGGCATGCAGGCTGTAGATCGACAGCGCGCCAATGCCGAACACCATCACGCTCACCAGTGCGGACACGCCGAACACGAGCTGCTTGCTCAGCGTTCTGGGGCGCCACCACGGCGATCGGTGTATCCGGGTCACTCGGCGGGCCGAAGTTGGTAGCCCACACCTCGAATCGTGTGAATCATCGGCGGGCGGCCGGTTTGAAGCTTCTTCCGCAGGTAGGAGATGTACAGGTCCACGATGCTGGTGCGACCACCGAACGAGTAGTTCCACACCTTCTCGAGAATCTCCTCGCGAGTCAGAGCGCGGCGCGGATTGCGCATCAGGTAGCGCAACAGGTCGAATTCCGTTGTCGTCAAGTCGATTCGTTCGCCCCCACGGGTGACGTCGCGGCTTGCGCCATCCAGCACGAGATCGCCGACACGCAGCGTCTCGTCCTCCGGTGGCATCGCTTCGATGCCGCGGCGCAGCAGTCCACGCAGCCGGGCGACCAGCTCCTCGAGGCTGAACGGCTTGGTGAGGTAGTCGTCGGCGCCCGCGGTCAACCCGGTGACACGGTCGGTGACCGAGTCGCGTGCGGTGAGGAACAGCACCGGCGTGGTGGACTCGGCCCGGACTCGCTTGAGGATCTGCAACCCGTCGATGTCGGGAAGCATGATGTCCAAGACCAAGAGGTCGGGTGCGGTGGAGGCGAACTTCGCGACGGCCTCGCGGCCGTCGTGCGCTACTTCCACCTCCCATCCTTCGTAGCGCAGCGCCATCGTGACCAAATTCGTCAGTGCGCGTTCGTCGTCGACCAACAGCACCTTGATGGCTGAGCCGTCCGCTCGGCGGATGGGCGGAAGCTTGCCGAGGATCGCCGAACGGGGCTGTTGGGCTCGAGGATTCGTTGACGTCATCGTCACGACGCAATTCTTCCGGGCCACGGCCCGGATGTCACTAACTTCACAGACTCCTCATATGTTTGCCGCTCGAATGGCCAGCCCCTCGTTCGATACCGGCCGCAATTGCTCCCATTCCCCAATGTCGGTTTGTTCAAACCATTCCGCATCATGGCGCCCAAGACATCATTGCGTGGCGAAGTCCGTGCCGCAATTGCCAGTGTGATTCAGACCACGCCATTCCTGCTCGACATTTGTGTCTCATATGCGTCCTAGCGCTCGCGTTGCGACAGCTGAAGAGCACAAATACTGTCGCACTTGAGGTTTGACTTGCCGCATTGCTAAGTACCTGCAGCAGAAACACTTTCGCCGCGGTCAATTACGGCCACCGATGACAGGAGTTCGCCATTCTGAACAGCTCGAGGAGTTCACTCTCCCAACGCATGGGCCCAATTCTTCGCTATGACCTCCCCGCGTCCCTCGTCGTGTTTCTCGTCGCCCTTCCGCTGTCACTGGGCATTGCGATCGCGTCGGGTGCACCGGCGCTCGCCGGCCTGATCGCCGCCGTGGTGGGCGGGATCGTCGCTGGCGCCCTGGGCGGCTCCCCACTTCAGGTCAGCGGTCCGGCGGCGGGCCTCACCGTGGTGGTGGCCTCGCTGATCGCCGAGTTCGGTTGGAAGGTCACCTGCGCGATCACCGTCGCAGCCGGTGTCTTGCAGGTCCTCTTCGGATTGAGCCGGATCGCCCGGGCCGCGCTGGCAATCTCACCGGTCGTGGTCCACGCGATGCTGGCCGGCATCGGCGTGACGATCGCACTTCAACAAGCCCACGTCTTGCTGGGCGGCGAATCGCATAGCTCGGCCTGGCGCAACGTCACGGAGCTGCCTGCGCAGGTCCTGGACGCACACGGCCCGGGAGTCATTCTTGGCGGGCTCGTCATCGCCATTCTCGCAGGATGGCGATGGGTGCCGGGACGACTGGGGCGGCTGCCCGGCCCCCTGGTCGCCATCGTGGCTGCCACGACGGTGGCGGCGGTGTTCTCGTTCCCCGTGGAGCGGGTCAAACTGGACGGCTCACTCCTGGACGCGATCGCACTGCCAAGCCTTCCGGAGGGCAACTGGGGCGCGTTCGCGACCGGCGTGCTCACCGTCGCGTTGATCGCGAGCGTCGAGAGTCTGCTCTCCGCGGTGTCGGTCGACCGCATGCAGAACGGCCCGCGCACCAACTTCGACCGCGAACTGATCGGACAGGGCACCGCCAACATGGTGTCGGGCACCCTCGGCGGGCTCCCCGTCACCGGGGTCATCGTGCGGAGCTCGACGAACGTGAGCGCCGGAGCCCGCACTCGGGCCTCGGGGATCATGCACGGCGTCTGGGTACTGGTCTTCGCGCTGCCCTTCGCAGGACTGGCCGAGCAAATTCCGATGGCCGCCCTCGCGGGTCTGCTCATCGTCATCGGCTTCCAGCTGGTCAAGCGTGCCCACATCGAAACTGCCCGGCGCACAGGCGATATCGCGGTCTACGGGGTCACCATCGGCGGGGTGGTGTTCCTCAACCTGCTCGAAGGCGTGTTGATCGGGCTGGCACTGTCGATCGCCCTGACGGTGTGGCGGGTGGTACGCACCCGGATCATGGCCGAACCCGTCGACGACAACACGTGGCGTGTGGTGATCGAGGGATCCTGCAGCTTCCTGTCGCTCCCCCGGCTCACCAGTGTGTTGGCCTCGGTGCCACCCGGGACGAAGGCGACCGTCGAGCTCTCGGTCGACTTCATCGACCACGCCGCCCACGAGGCGATCGAGGACTGGCGCCGCCAACACTGCGCCGGCGGCGGCACCGTCGACATCCACCAGCTCGGCTCGGTCGAGATGTCCAGCGCACTCGACGGCCCACCCATCCGTGACATCCAAGGCATCGACGCCCGCTCCGGGGTCATGCCGTGGAGTTCCTGGCAGGGTGCCAGCACCAATGGCGAAGGCCCCCAAGCCGATTCCCCGACGGTCCTGAACGGCCTGGCGGTCTACCAACGCCGGACGGCACCGCACATGCGGCCGCACCTGGAGAAGCTGGCGCACGCACAACAGCCGGAGTCGCTGTTCATCACCTGCACCGACTCCCGAATCGTGCCCAACGTCATCACCAGCAGCGGGCCCGGTGACCTGTTCACGGTGCGCAACGTCGGCAACCTGGTACCCGCGCACCAGCAGGATGCCTCCATCGAGGCCGCGATCGCCTTCGCAGTCGAAAAGCTCGAAGTGTCCTCGATCGTCGTGTGCGGACACTCCAGCTGCGGAGCGATGAACGCCCTCATGGCAGGCAAGGCGCCGCGCACCCCGGGCGAGCATCAGCTGTCGACCTGGTTGGCCCACGGTGATCCCGCCCTGCAGGCGTTCGACGATGGGAATCACCCGGTGGCGCGGGCCGCCGCGCAGGCGGACTTCGGCTCGGTGGACCAACTCAGCATGGTCAACGTGGCGCTTCAGGTCGAAACCCTGATCGGCCATCCGCTGATCGCGGACGGATATCGGCGAGGGACCCTCGACGTGATCGGCGTCTTCTACGACATCCCCAGCGCCGCCGTGCTGCGCATCACGCCGACCAGCATCACCTCGTTCGAACTCGCGGCGAGCCACCGGTGAGGGCCGACCTGCGAGGGCGGTCAGCCCTGCACGGTGGGGCGGATGGTGATGTCGCCGATCTCGACGTCGTCGGGTTGTTCGATCGCGAATGCGATGGCCCTCGCGACGGCCTCCGGGGGTAGGCCGAATTCGTCCATGCCCCTCTGGATCTGCTCACGCAGCGCGGAATCGTCGATGGTGTCGCCGAGTTCGGTGCGGACGTAGCCGGGTGAGATCGACGTGGTGCGCACCACCCCGTCGATCGACTCCTGGCGCAGCGCTTCCATGATCGTGCGGACCGCGTTCTTGGTGCCGGCGTAGACGGCCATGTTCGGCACGATCTTCAGGCCGGCGGTCGAGACCGTCGTCACGAAGTGGCCGCGGCCCTGGCGACGGAACACCGGCATCGCGGCCGCGATCCCATGGAGGACTCCGCGCACGTTGACGTCGAGCATCGCCGACCAGCCGTCCACGTCGCCGTCGGCCACGGGCCCGATCTTGCTGATGCCGGCATTGGAGATCAGCACGTCGAGCAGGCCGAACTCGTCGACCGTGCGATCGACCAGCCGTTGCACGTCCTCGCGGCGCGTGACGTCGGTGGTGTGCACCAACACGCGCGCCCCGGTCGACCGCAGCTCGCTGGCTAGTTGCTCCAGCCGATCGGTCCGGCGCGCACCGAGCACCACGGCGGCGCCGCGCTCACCCAGCATCCGGGCGGTCGCCTCGCCGATGCCGCTGCTGGCGCCCGTGATGGCGACCACTTTGTCCGTCATGCTCACCGGCCGGTGCCCAGCACGTTCTTGCCGCGCTCGTCGAGCTGGACTGCCTTCATCGTGGGCTGGGTCACGAGGGTTACGACTACTTTGAGCAGACGGCTATTCCCGCCCGGCCGGTGAGCGGGGCCGTCCGTAGGGTGTCCGTCATGAGCGATCGGCTGCCCGTGAGCGATCCGGCCACGCCGCAGCGTCGCTCGATGCGCCCCCTGTTCCAGACCATGGCGCTCGACGTCGCGCCTCCGCTGATCGCCTACTACGGGTTGCGGGCCGCCGGGGCGTCGGAGTACGCCGCGCTGCTTTCGGCCACGGTGTTGTCTGGGGTGCGCGTCGTCTACGGCGTGGTGCGCAGCCGCCGGGTCGACCCGTTCGCCGCGTACCTGCTCCTGACGTTCGGCCTCAGCCTGGCCGTTGGGCTGTCCACCACCGATCCCAAGCTGATCCTGGTCGGCAATACGTTGGTCAACGGCATCGGCGGGCTGCTGTTCCTGGGCAGTTGCGTGGTCGGGACGCCGCTGACCCAGGTGGTCGGCGAGCGGTTCCGGTCGCCGGAGGACGCCGACCCCACCCCCGAACGGGCCCGGCGCCTCCGGCGGGTGCACGTTCAGCTTTCGGCGATGTGGGGCATCGGGTTGCTGGTCGAGGTGGCCATTCGGCTGGTGGTCATCGCCCGCCTCTCGGTGGATGCCGCCAACGGCGTGAGCTCGGCGATCACGTTCCCGGTGCTAGGGCTGCTGGTGTTGGCGACCGTGATCGTCGGCAAGCGGGCGGCGGCCGCCCAAGCGCCCGCATAGTCATCGGCCAGTCTTCGGGGAACAAACGACACCGCCCCATAGTTGAGCGCATCAGGCTGAACTTTGGAGGAATGAATGTCTGAAACCACAGCGACGGCGCAGACCGTGCCCGTGTTGTTCGTCGGCGAGCCCGTCGTGCTGCCAGGAATGGTCGTGCCGATCGAGCTCGACGACGCAGCCAGGACCGCGGTCGACGCCGCCCAGGCGAGCGACAGCGGAAAGCTGCTGATCGCGCCCCGCCTCGAGGACCGGTACCCCACCTACGGCGTGATCGCCTCGATCGTGCAGGTGGGTCACATCCCCGG
>JAHFVB010000469.1 GCA_023264755.1 Mycobacterium sp.
GCGGGCCGCGCGTCACGATCGACAAGAACACCGTCGTCCTGGACGAAGACGGCAACGAGGTCGCCCCTGGCTCGGGCAAGCGCGGCGTCATCGCCAAGCGCGGGCACATCCCGGTTGGATACTTCAAGGACGAGAAGAAGACCGCCGAGACGTTCCAGACGATCAATGGGGTGCGGTACGCGATTCCGGGTGATTACGCCGAGGTCGAGGCCGACGGCAGCGTGACGATGCTGGGCCGCGGCTCGGTGTCGATCAACAGTGGCGGCGAGAAGATCTACCCCGAAGAGGTCGAGGCCGCCCTGAAGGGCCATCCCGACGTGTTCGACGCCCTCGTCGTCGGGGTGCCCGATCCGCGCTTCGGCCAGCACGTCGCCGCGGTCGTCCACCCTCGCGAGGGCACCCGGCCGACCCTGGCCGAACTCGATGCGTTCGTCCGCAGCGAGATCGCGGGATACAAAGTGCCACGCAGCCTTTGGCTGGTCGACGAGGTCAAGCGTTCGCCGGCGGGCAAGCCCGACTACCGCTGGGCCAAGGACACCACCGAGCAGCGCCCGGCCGACGAGGTGCACGAGAAGCATGCGGCGGTGAAATAGCCATGCGTACCGAACTTTGCGAGCGCTTCGGCATCGAATACCCGATCTTCGTCTTCACCCCGTCGGAGAAGGTCGCCGCCGCGGTCACCCGTGCCGGCGGGCTGGGCATGTTGGGCTGCGTGCGGTTCAACGACGCCGACGATCTCGAGCGCGTGCTGCAGTGGATGGACGAGAACACCGATGGCAAGCCCTACGGCGTCGACATCGTGATGCCCGCCAAGGTGCCCACCGAGGGCACGTCGGTGGACATCAACAAGCTGATTCCGCAGTCGCACCGCGACTTCGTGGACAAGACGCTGGCCGATCTCGGGGTGCCTCCACTGCCCTCGGACGAAGCGAAGTCGGAAGGTGTGCTGGGCTGGCTGCATTCGGTGGCGCGCAGTCACGTCGAGGTCGCGCTCAAGCATCCGATCAAGTTGATCGCCAACGCGCTCGGCTCTCCTCCGAAGGACGTCATCGACCAGGTGCACGGCGCCGGGGTTCCGGTGGCCGCGCTCGCCGGTAGCGCCAAGCACGCGCTGCGCCACGTCGAGAACGGCGTGGACATCGTCATCGCCCAGGGCCACGAGGCGGGTGGCCACACCGGCGAGATCGGTTCCATGGTGCTGTGGCCCGAACTCGTCGACGCCGTCGGCAATCGGGCCGCGGTGCTGGCTGCCGGTGGCATCGGCACCGGACGTCAGGTGGCGGCGGCGCTCGCCCTTGGCGCCCAGGGTGTTTGGATGGGATCGGCCTTCCTGACCGCGGCCGAATACGACCTCGGGGTCCGCACCGAGGGGGGTGCCTCGGTGATCCAGCAGGCGCTGCTCGCGGCGACCTCGAGTGACACCGTGCGGCGGCGGATCTACACCGGCAAGCCGGCCCGACTGCTGAAGAGTCGGTGGACCGAGGCCTGGGACGCCGAGGGCGCGCCGGAACCACTGCCAATGCCGCTGCAGAACATCCTCGTCAGCGAAGCGCATCAGCGGATGAGCGAGTCCACGGATCCGACCACGGTGGCCATGCCGGTCGGTCAGATCGTGGGCCGCATGAACGAGATCCGGCCCGTCGCCGACATCATCGCCGAGTTGGTCGCAGGCTTCGAGGCCGCCACCGTGCGCTTGGACGGCATCCGCGACGCATGAGTCGGTCCTAGCTGCTCAGCTGGGACCCAGCGTGTAGACCCCGGTATCGGGGTGCGGGTACCAGCCGCCGGCCGCTTGGGTGCCGCCGTCGACGTGGATGGTCTGACCGGTCACGTAACTCGACAGGTCCGAGGCCAAGAACACTGCGGCACCGGCCATTTCGTCGACGTGTCCGGCCCGGCCCAGCGGCACCATGCGGGCACCACCGGCCAACGCCTCCGGTGAAGACAGCTGGGCGAGCCCTTCGGTCAGCGTGAAGTCGGGAGCCAGGGCGTTGACGCGGATGCCATGCGGGGCGAGTTCCAAGGCCGCGGTGCTGGTGTAGTTGATGACCCCGGCCTTCGCGGCCGCGTAGGCCGCGTAACCCGGTGCGGCGCGGACGCCTTCGATGGACGTGACGTTGATGATGCTGCCCCGGAGGCCATGTTCGACCATCACCCGCGCCGCGCGCTGGGTGCACAGCAACACGTGAAGAAGGTTCGCGCGGTACAGCGCCTCCCACCCGCGCTCCGACGTCTCGAGAAGCGGAGAGGCGAAGCTACCCCCGGCGTTGTTCACCAGGATGGCCACCGGCCCCAGCTCGGCCACCGTGCGCGCCAGGGACGCCTCGACCTGCGCGGACTCCCTGACATCGGTGGGTAGCCCCAGTGCGCCGATGGCCTCGGCAGATTCGGCGCACGTCTGCTCGTCGCGCTCCCAGATCGCGACCGACGCGCCGAACGCGGCGAGTCCAGCGGCGATGCCGCGTCCGATGCCCGCCCCGCCGCCCGTCACCACGGCCACCCGGTTGGTCAGCAGTGCCATCGATGGGTCGATCGCCATGGCGTCAGACTAGGCGAGGAAGCATTGGACCCAACCGCGTTCGGGCTGTCCGATTAGTTCACGACGCCGGCCCGGCCACCACCTAGGCTCGGCGCATGGACATTCCCGTGACCTCGACCGTCGTCGAAATCGTGGCCCGCGACCTGCCCGCGTCGTTGGACTTCTATCGGGCGCTCGGACTCGACGTGCCAGAGCCGCAGGGACCGCACGTCGAGGTGGCCCTACCGGGCGGCAACCGGCTGGCCTTCGACACCGAGGACGTGATCGCGGGCATGCACGCCGATTGGACGCCGCCGCAGGGTCCGGGCCGGGTCGCCATCGCGTTCGGGTTCGGTACGCCGGCAGAGGTGGACACCGTGTTCGCGCGGCTGACCTCAGCCGGTCACCCGGGCACGTTGAGCCCGTTCGACGCGCCGTGGGGGCAGCGCTATGCCACCGTCGCGGATCCCGACGGGACCTCGGTCGACCTGTTCGCGCCGCTGCCGTCCTGACCCGATCCGACCAGCAGCGAGCGCAGCGAAATCCCTGACAGAGCCCGCACCTCGCGGTGCAGGTGCGGCTGGTCGGCGTAGCCGGCCTCCGCGGCGACCGTGGCCAACGACGTTCCGGTGTGCGCCAACCGAACGGCACGGCGGAAGCGCAGGATCCGCCGCAGCATCGCGGGACCGTAGCCGTAGACCGCGCCGCACTGGCGTTGCAGCGTGCGGCTGGACCAGTCGAGCTCGCGCGCCACGTCGGCGACCGAGCCTCCGGCCGCCAAGCGATTGGTGACGTGGTTCAGCGTCGGAACCGACCACGGTGTGGTCTCGCGACTCGGACGAGCAGCGGCCAACTCGAGGGCTGCGTCGGCCAACTTCCGGTGCCGGCCCACCGACGTCAACTCGTCGAGCGACACCCGTTGGTCACGCAACTCCGCCGCCGGCACCCCGAGTAGCCGAGGTAGCATTCCCGGCCGAAAGCGGAAGCCCACGAACGGGTCCGGGCCCGGGGGACTCATCGATGCGATGGTGTCGGGACCGGCCACCACGAGGCGGCCGTCCATCGAGATGAGGTCCATGCACCCATCCGGGAGCACCCGCACCGAAGTACCGGGCCCGTCGCGTACCCAGGCCGTCTCGATGAGCTCGCGCAGCGGGCTCGGCGGCGCGAATTCGCGGTACCCCACGGCTGCCACGTTACCGCCGCGGGGCGTCGGGAGTGCTCAGCGAGGTACTCACGTATTCGGCGATGGCGTCGGCCGCCACGTCGGCACCGTCGCGCTCGCGCAGCGAGCTCCCGAGCCGGCCGGCCGCCAGCCGGTAGGCGGGATCGTCCAACGTCTGCTCGACTGTGGCCCGAATGCGTTTGCTGCTGGCATGTTTCGGTAACAGCAGACCTGCTCCGAACTGCTGTACCGCCGCGCCGACCCGCTTCTGGTCGATCAGGGCGTTGGCCGGCATCACCACCACCGGAACGCCGAACGACAGTGCCCGCATGGTGGTGCTGTGCCCGCCGTGCCCGATCACCAACGAGGCGCCGGCCAGCACCTCGTCGTGATCGAGCCAGGCGTGCATCGAGGCGTTGGCTGGAACCCGCAGTCCCGTTGCCTCGATGCCGGGTCCGACGGTGACGACGGCCTCGACCGGCAGCGGCGCCACCGCATCCAGGATGTTCTGAAG
>JAHFVB010000470.1 GCA_023264755.1 Mycobacterium sp.
ACCACCTGATGGTGCTCTGGGCGGACTTCTTCACCAAGGATCACTTCGAGCAGTTCCCGAACCTGCACCAGCTGTTCTGGGACGGCATCCACGGTGCCGGTGAGGTCAAGAAGTCCCTCGACGTGGCGGTGGCCGAGAAGCTGCTGAAGACCATCGACGAGATCTCCGACATCTTCTGGCAGACCGAGAAGGCCAAGGGCATGGGCGTCTACCCGCCTGCTTGACCACTTCCCGAACCGACGACTACGGCCGGCCAGCGCTTGCGAGCGCTGAGCCGGCCGTAGTCATTGGGCGCTCAGTTGTGAACCGGGTTTGCGAACCAGGTTTGTGAACCGGGTTGGTGAACCAGTTTTGTGAACCGGGTTGGTGAATTGGCGGGGTGCCGTGGACACCGGTGCTGGTTAGAACCAGACGAGCAGGGCGAGCACGCCGAGCAGGACGAGCGCGATGATTCCGGCGCGCATGCACGACATCAGCTGGGCGTGGGTGTGCACCTTCGCGGATGCGTTCCATTCCGAGGACGGCACCGGGGAGCCCGACCCAAGCGGATATGACGACATCAACCCCTCCTGACCTGCACGATTGTTCTTTTCCCCCGGTGAGATCTGTCACAACCCCTTCGTTGTGACGCCGATCATAACTGGTGAGGACGCCACGAGAAAATCGCGGCCGCGCGCCCGTCGACCGCCTTCGCCGCGGCCCGATTTGTTAGCTCGGCAACCCTTTTCGCTCGACGCCTGCGGAGCCTGTTGAGAGCTGCCAGTTCTGGCCACTGGTTATCCCCAGGCAACTCCCAGTGCCGGGAGACTTCCGCCGTTCAGGGTGGGTGCGGCGGCCAACCGGCCTGTGGATGAATCTGTGGAAACTGTGGATAGCCATTCGATTGCTGAATTGCGACCGGTGGGGCTTGGATGCACGAACGCAGGCCGCGTGCCAGCATGGTGCCCATGAGCGCGAGCGAGGGTGAAGTCATCGAGGCGGACGTCGCGGACGTACCGGTGACGTTCGACGAGTCGGTAATTCTGCTCGACGTGCGGGAAGACGACGAATGGCAGCGCGGCCATGCGCCGGGTGCCCAGCACATCCCCATGGGTGACGTACCCGCTCGAATTGGCGAGGTCGATACGGACGCGAAGCTGTTCGTCGTCTGCCACGCCGGGGGCCGATCCATGCGGGTGGCGCAGTACCTGGCGCGCAACGGCTACGAGCCCATCAACGTCAGCGGAGGAATGCTGGCGTGGGCTGGTGCGGGCCGACCCGTCGTCACCGACGACGGCACCGCGGGCACCGTCTAAGGAACCGTAGGCTGGTCGGCGTGATCCAGGTCTGTTCGCGATGCGGAACGCGGTGGAACGTCCGCGACCGGCAACGCGTCTGGTGCCCCCGATGCAACGGCACCCTGCTGGCGCCCGCCGACACTGCGCCCGACGCACGGTGGAGCCCGCCGCAGAGCGCGCCGGCACCGGCCACCGGAGGCGAGCGCGGGGCCACCCGGCTACCGCCCGGGTATCGCTGGATAGCCGTTCGTCCCGGAGCAGCTCCGCCCCGGCGCCGCGGACGCCTGCCGCTGGGTCCCACGCCGCGCTACACGACGATCCCGCGCTGGGGCCTGCAGGACCACGTCGAACCCGTCGAGGCCGCCCCCGAGCACGCGGTACGAACCGGGCCATCGCTGCGTTTCGTACGCGCGACGCTGATCATCACGATGGTGCTCTTCGGTTTCGCGGCGCTGATGCACGTCGTGCGGTACGCGCTGCTGCTGATCAACCGTGCGATCCTGCTGCCCCCGCTGGTGGCGGGCGTGGCGACGTGGGGCGGGGTGGCCGCGAGCGTGCTCGCGGTGTTCGCGATGGTCGCCATGGCGGTCGTGATGACGAACTGGCTGATCGGACGGCGTGCGGCGGCGTTCGCGCGGCTGCGTCGGGACGAGACGCGCTCGACCTCGAGGCTCTACGTCGGCTGCCTGGTCCCCGTGCTGAACCTGTTCCTGGCTCCGGTCTACGTCATCGAACTGGCGATCATCGAGGCACGGGCCCACGACCTGCGCCGACGAATCGTCGTGTGGTGGTGCGCATGGGTGTTCAGCTGCGTCCTGTCGACGTATGCGGCGCTATCCGCGCTGCCCCCCTTCACACATGACACGCAGAGCGTGGCCGACAACACCGTGACCACCGCCATTGCCTATCTGGCCGCATTGGCCGCCCTGCTGTTGCTCAACAAGGTGTTCATGGGCTTCGAAAGCGCGCCGGTCGACCGGCCGCTGAGGCGCTGGGTCGTCGTCCCGGACGAGGCCAGGACCGCCCGCCCGGCCGAACCCGTCGCGGCGGAATCGGCGGTTGGGGTTGAGTCCGAACGGCAAGACCCGGCAGCATAGGCGTCATGAATTCGGGCGACGGCGCGCTCGGCGGCCATCCCTTCGTGGTGGCCCACCGGGGGGCCTCTGCGGACCGTCCCGAACACACCATCGCCGCGTACGAGTTGGCGCTGCAGGAGGGGGCCGACGGCGTCGAGTGCGACGTGCGGCTGACGCGCGACGGCCAGCTCGTCTGCGTGCACGACCGGCGTGTCGACCGCACCTCCACCGGTAGCGGGCTAGTCAGTGAGCTCACGTTGGCCGAGTTGCGCGAGTTCGACTACGGCGCTTGGCATTCGAGTCGGCACTCGGAGACGGCGCAGGGTGATACCGGATTGCTTACCCTCGACGACCTGATCAAGTTGGTGTTGGACTGGAACCGCCCGGTGAAGCTGTTCATCGAGACCAAGCACCCCGTGAGGTACGGCGCGCTCGTCGAGAGCAAGGTGCTCGCCCTGCTGCACCGCTACGGCATCGCCTCGCCCGCGTCGGCCGACCTGGCCCGAGCCGTGGTCATGTCGTTCTCGGCAGCTGCGGTATGGCGGATTCGCAGGGCCGCGCCGATGCTGCCGACCGTGCTGCTCGGGGAGACCTCGCGGGTGCTCGGCGGCAGCGCGGCCACGACGGTGGGCGCCACTGCCGTGGGGCCGTCGATCGCGACGCTGCGGGAGTACCCGGCGCTGGTCGACCGGGCCGCTGCCCACGGCCGGGCCCTGTACTGCTGGACGGTCGACCACTACGAGGACGTGCAGTACTGCCGAGACCTCGGCGTGGCCTGGGTCGCCACCAACCACCCCGGACGCACCAAGGGGTGGCTGCACGACGGGTTGACCGAGGCCGCCGGATCCGATCAGCCGGACGGCTAGCTAGCTGCCGCCGGCCTTCAGCACGTCAGCGGGTACCGGCGCGTCGCTGGCCATCGCCTGGAAGAGCCGGCTGGCGGCGTCGCCGTCCCACACCACCACCGAGCCGGAGTCGCTTCCGGTGAACTCGCCGATCGGCACGGTGGTCGTCGTCATGGAGCCGTGTAGTGCCCACCCCAGCCGGGCGAGGTCCCAGACGTGCGCCCCGGCGTCCACCGTCACGGCCGCGGCGGCCGCGTGCGACATCGGATACCAGCGCAGCGGATTCAGCAGCACTGCCGGACTCGTCGCGCGTCGCATCAAGGCCGACATGAACTGGCGCTGATTGATCATTCGATCCAGGTCCGCGCGTGGGGTTGCTCGGGAGCGGACGTAGCCCAGCGCGTTGCGGCCGTCCAACAGCTGGCAGCCGGCGGGTAGGTCGATTCCGGCCAGCGGGTCGGCGACGGGCTCCGGCGGACACATCGTGACGCCGCCGACGGCGTCGACCATGCCGGCGAACCCCTCGAAGCCGATCTCCGCGTAGTGGTCGAGTCGAATCCCGGTCGCCTCCTCGACGGTCTGCGCCAGCAGCGCGGCGCCGCCGATGGCGAACGCCGCGTTGATCTTGTCCTGCCCGTGTCCGGGAATGTCGACGTAGGAGTCGCGGGGCAGGGACACCATCGTCGTCGGGGTGCTCGAACCGAGGCCCGGGACGTGGACGACCAGGATCGTGTCGGTCCGACCGTTTCCGATGTCGTCACCGGTGGTCAGCTCGGCCTGCTGCGCGGGGGTGAGCCCCTGTCTGCTGTCCGACCCGACGAGCAACCACGTGGTGCCCCGCCCGGATGCCGGTCGTCCCGGGTAGTCCGTGAACACGGGTGTGCGGCGCAGTGCGGTGTCGACCCAGTAGCCGGTGCCGACCAGTGCGAGCCCGATCACCAAGGTCGTCACGAGCAGCGTCGTGCGCAGGATGCGGCCCCAGC
>JAHFVB010000084.1 GCA_023264755.1 Mycobacterium sp.
CTCGGCGATGCGCACCACGCCCGCCAAGCGCGACGCTCCCGAACCGGTGGCCGCACCGCCCCATCCGGATCCTCGAATGCTGTTGACGGCGGCGAAGCTCGTCGACCACCGACCATCACGCTTGGCTGCCTGCCAGAACTCGAAACTGATGCCGTCGGCCTCGTCGACAGTCACCAGCACCCCGTCGGAACCGGAATTCGGTGTGGCCTCATCGGGAATCGGCACCGGCCAACCGGCAAACGGACACAAGCCGTACTCGACCCTGGTGCAGCTGACGGAATGTCGCGGGGTGTCCGCGTTGGTGGCGTAGATCGGAATGCCGTACTCGACCAGGTTGGCGACCAACCCCGGCATGGCCTGCACGGACGCGACCATCGCCGCGCTGTTCGGGTCGAGGGTGGCCTCCGACGGGATGGCCACCCGCCAAGGACTATCGGCCGCAAAGGGATTGGCGAGCGTCCCGAAGTTCTGCTGTGCTCGCGTGCAACCGGTGAGCCCGAGGCACGTTGCGGCAACCAGGATCGTCACGAGGGTCCCGGCGGTGGCGCGCCATCGGCGGGCCGCCGGCTTAGCGCGAGCGGCCATTGGCTTTTCCCGCCTCGACCAGGGCGTCCGCCACCTGGGCGGCCGCGGTATCCCACGCATCGCACACGCTGCGCTCCCCCGCTGCGCCGAGCGTGGCGGCCAACGCGGGATCCCGCAACACCTCGAGCATCGCCGTGGCCAGGCCGTCGGCGTCCCCTGGTGCGGTCAGCAGCCCCGTCACGCCGTCCTGGACCACCTCCGGCAAGTCTCCGACGGCGCTGGCGATGACGGGCCGGCCAAAGGTGAAGGCCAGGTGGGCTACCCCACTCTGGGTGGCCCGCAGGTACGGCGTCGCCACCACCCGCGCGGAGTCCAGCAGCGGAGCCACCCCCTCCGCCGGCACGTAACCGGGCCGAGCGTCGACGTTGCCGAGCCCCCGGGCCCGGGCCAGCACGGCCTCGAGATCGATGTCGGCTCCCGGCGCCCCCGCCATGATCAGCCGCGCCTCGGGAAGTTCGGCCCGCACGCGCGCGAAGGCATCCAGCAACACCTCGATGCCCTTGTATCTGGACCACACGCCGAAGAACAGCACGATCGGATCGGTGTCGATCACCGGCCGAATGGGCCGACCCGAGCGCAGTTCCGACTCGGAACCATGCGGTATGACGTAGACCGGACACCGCGGCTGCCAGTGGGCGATGGCCAGCTCCCGAGTGCGCGGACCGAGCACGAACGCCACGTCCAGCCGCTGCCAGGCGGCGCGGAACGCCGCGGTGATCAACCCACCCGTCTTGGGCGTGCTGGTGTCCTTGGCATCCGATCGTGGCACCGGTTCGTGTGCGATGAGCCCAAAGATGGTCGAGCGCAATGTCATCGACAGCGCCGCGGCGAACAGCGGCTCGAAGGCGAACCGCCACTGCGACCACAGCACCGCGCGGGGTCGGGCGTACGTCAACCGCACGCTCAGCACCACCCAGGCGAAGACCAACTGGGCGGCCCGCAACGCACGCCGCGTCAGCCGAAACAATCTGGAGTGCACCGCGGTGTCACCGGGGTGCCACGTCGGGAGTACCGGCCGCACGGTGAATCCTGGCTGCGAGGACACCAATTCGGGCCGGGGCCCCGTCCAGAGTTCCACCGACTCTCCTCGGGCCGCCAACGCAGCACCCAGTTCGAAGGCGTACTGAAACAATCCTCCGGACGGCGAGAGTTCGACGAGCACGATGGGCTTGGCGCTCATACCGAGGTCAGCTCGGGGCTGGGCCGGCGTTCGGGCGGACCGGCGATGGGTCGGCGAGCCGCCACCCGGAACAGCACCACCCCCGCCAACAGTGCGGTGCCGAGGCCGACGCCGACTGCGACGACCGGGGCTAGCGGCGAGTGGTCCTGCGTGGGTGTGACGACCATGCTGGCGACGGGCTGCAGCGAATACTGTTGGTAGCCAATGGCGTTGTGCAGCGCCATGTCGCCCGCAGCGACGGCGAGTTGGATTTGGTCGCGGGCGGTGTCCGCACCGTCCGCGGTGGTCTGGAACGTCAGCACTCCTCGGACCGGGTCGGCGGCGACGTCGACGGGCGACTTGGGGTCGTGCAGGATGGTCGCGAACGTCGGCAAGAGCTCGATGCGGGAACGGATGTCGAGGGCATAGGAGTAGTAGCCGTCGGTCGGCCCAACCGGCAACAGAGTCATTCGTTGCGTCGCAGTGACGGCCGGAGCGCTGTTGGCGGACAAGTACATCCAGGAGGCCGCCAGGCCGGCGAGCCCGGCCGCCAGGCAAACGGCACTGCCACGGACCAGCGCGCGGACGACTCGAGTCGGCACCGGCCAGGTCGTCACGACCCCGCCGGCGAGGGCCAACACCACCCCGAACGTCCGAAAATAGGCCATGTGCAACCCGATACTGGCCACCGACCAGGCCACGATCGCAGCGCACACCGCCGCCAACAGGATTCGATCGCGGGACCGGGGGTAGGCCAGGGTGCCCAGCACCACCGCACTCAAGAAACCCAGCACCACCACGGCCCAGCCCAACAGCCCGAGCACGCCGGATTCCGCGGCGAACTCGGCGTAGAGGTTGTGCGGCGCGTTGGTCGGTTCGCGGACTGCCACCGATACCCGGCCGGCGAACTCGGCCACCTGGCCGGGGAACGCACCCGGACCGAACCCGAAGTACGGGCGCTGCTGGAACATCATCCAGGCTTCCTGCTGGGCGGCCAACCGTCCGAGCACCGAGGGATCGACCCCGGTGTTGCTTTGCGCGTGGGAGACGTCGGCCAGCGCTGCCAGCAGCCGATTGCCCACCCCCGGCAGGGCGAAGCACGCCACGGCGAGCGGTAGCATCGCCAGCCCCCGGCGGCGGATCGACGGGCCCGCGACCAGGAACCATACCGCGATCGCCACGCCGGCGGCCAGGAACGTCCCGCGCGACTGGGTCAGATAGATGCCGACCAGTTGGGCGACGACCGCCCCCGCCCAGCCCGCCGCGATGCGCCGCCGACCATCGCGCAGTGCCCGCGTCAGCAGCGCCATGGCCAGCGGTAGCCCCATCACCAGATGCCGACCCCAGAAGTTCGAATCCGGCAGCGGGCCACCGAATCGCAGCGTGGTGAGCTGCTCCCCGGAGGCCGTCGTCACGGTGGAGAAGCCGCCGAACGACATGCTGCCGCCGAACCCGAACTGATCGATGGCCGTCAAGAGCGACAGCGCCGCCAACGGCACGACGACGGCTCCGGCCACGGTCCACGGCTGCCCCGACAGCTGGATCAGCATCAGCACCAGCATCGCGAACAGGCAGTCGAGCACCATCCGGTGAATGGCCGCATTCGAAGCCGCCGGGTCGACGCTCCCGATCAGCGCGACCGCTTGAGTGGCCAGGAACACGGTGAACAGCCCGGCGCAGACTGCGGTCCACGCGTTGAGCCGGCCCCTGGTGTTCGGGTCGGCCAGCGCGAACCCGACCGCCAGCAGGCCAAGCAGCAGCGACGCCTGGAACACGGGCACCTTGGCGTGCGCCTCGAGGACGCCCGAGGTGTTCGTGACCTCGAGGACCACCATGACGATCACGGCCAGCAGCGGACGCCGGGCCGCAAAGGCCACTCCCGCGCCCCCTACGGGCGCCACGAACAGCAGCACCGGGTCATGCGATCCCAGCATCGCGACCGCCGCCAGCGTCGCGAGGCCCGCCCCCAGCGCCAGCCCGGCGCCTTCGTTGACGGGCCGCGAGGAGGCGATCGCCCGAGTGATCACCGGGGCGCTGGTGCTTCGTCGACGAGTTCGGAGGGGCGGCCGGCGGGTGCCACGGCGCCGGTCCGACGACGCCAGAAGAACCAGCCCAGCCCGCCGCCGATCAGCAGCCCACCCAGGGCTGCCGCCGCCCCGACCTGGACTCGACTGGGCTCGGGCACGCGCACCGCACTGCCCTGCGGGGGCCACAGCACCTTGACCACATAGGGCTGGACCAAGGACGTGACGTTCGCCGTAGCGGCATTCAGCACATCGTTCAACGCCGCCTCGGTAGCCCCCGGGGAGTCGGCCGTCACGGTGACCACGAGCATGGTGGTCTCCGGCACCGCCGCCGCAGTCAGCGTCAGCTCGCGCTGCGACACGTTCGCCGCCTTCGCCGCCGACGGCAACCACCGGGGATCGTCGTAGACGAGGGCGGCGGTCCGGGTGACTTGCCCGCGGGTGAGCACCTCCCAGAAATTGGAGGCCTCGACCGTCGTCAGATCCGGGGCCGGAAGCAGGGCAACATTCGCCGAAGTGGTGTACCGACTCGCATGCGGCGCGGCGAACGCACCGATGATCCCGCCGAGAAGCGCACCCACAACTGCGAATACGGCGATGACGACGCGGTGCTTGGTCATGATCCTTCTTTCACTGCCGTTGGCGGTGTTGTCTTGGTGTTGTCTCGGTCCGTGGGAGTCGGCGCCGCACCAGGGCAGATGCGGCCGCGGCAGTTTGCGGTGCCGTCAACCGTAATAGCACGCCGTAGGCACAAATGCCGACGAACACGAGCAGCGCGAGTTCCAGTGGCGCGGACCAACCGCCGGTGAACCTGCCGAGCCCCAGCAACACCGCGCCCATCGGCACCGCCGCAGCGGCCGGACGGAGCACCGCACCGGCGATCGAGGCCCACCGCACGCCCGTCACGCGATGCAGCACCGCCATGCGAAGCAGGAAGTGAAGCAGCTCGGTGCCCAACAAGGCCCAGGCGACGAGCGTGACGTCATGCCCGGCGGCCCACCAGATCGGGCCGACCAGGACGGCGAGCTTGGCGGCGTTGATCGCCGTGAGCAGACCCGGCCGCCCGATCGCCTTGAAGACGTCTCCGGCGTGAAAGGACGCCGAGTACACGACGGTGTAGAGGGCCAGCACCGACAGAATCGGAGCCGCTCCGGCATATTCCGCGCCGTAGAGCGTGGCCACCAACGAAGGCGCTGCCACTGCCAGCCCCACCCCGATCGGTGCGGTCAGCGCCACGACCACGGTGAGCGCCTCCAGGTAGTGCCGGCTCAGTGCGCCACGGTCGTGCTGCAGCCCGGACAGCGCACTGAAGAGCACTTCGCTGACCACCACGCACAAGTTGAGCACCACGAGCTCGGGAATGCGGTACGCCAGGGTGTACAACCCGAGTTCGTTTGCCCCCAAACGAGTTCCGACGGCCAGATAGTCGACGTTGTAGATGGCGTAGGCCAGCAGCGTCACGGCCGTGACGGGGATGCCGAACCGGATGAGTTCGCGGGCCACGGCGGCATCGAAGGCGAGCTTCGGTCGGGTGCGGCCCACCAACCAGTACAGCACCGTCATCACGACCGTGGCGGCCAGCTGGCCGTACACCAGGCTCCACACGCCGTGACCGGTGGCGGCCAGTCCGATGGTGAGCCCGGTCTTGGTCAGCGCCCCCAACGCCTCGGGCGCCAGCCGGGCCGAGAAGTTCATCGACCGCCGCAGCCACGCCGCCGGAATGGTGCTCAACGCCGAGATCGCCAGGCCGATCGCCAGCACCCTGATGAACCCCGTCAGTTCCGGGTGCCCCAGGGCGCGCGCGCTGAGCTCGGCGGTGCCGGCCAGCAGTCCGCCGGCAACGACGCCGAAGGCCACCGACAGGGTCAGCCCCGTCGGGGCGACGACACTCCAGTCCCGACGGTTCTGCACCAGGGCCGCCGCCACGCCGAGGTCCTTGACGTAGTCGAACAGGTTGACGACCAGCAGCGCCAGCGCAAACAGCCCGAACTCGGTGGGGTCGAGCATGCGCGCGACGACGACGGTCATCAGCAGGGTCGAGCTCTTGCTCAACGCGAAGATCAGGTAGTTCCAGGCCGCCTGACGGCCCGTCGCCGGCCGAGGCTCGGACGCATCCGGCGGGGATCCGGCGGGGGTCGAGGGCGCGCTGCCCTCGGACGGGTCATGCGGGGGATTTGCTGCTGAACGAGCGTCATCGAGTGGCCCCGAACCCGTCACAGCACCCCCCACCAGCCGCCTCGACGGCCGCGATCCCCAGCCTGGTCCGAAGCCCCGCGCGGCGGCGAGTCCGGCCCCTCGAGGTCAAAGGCTACCGGCAACCCCCGCGCGTTGGGCGCTCCCCGAATAAAGTCGTGCGAGGATGACGCGGTGTCAGTCGTGCTGGTCAGCGCCGTCGATCCCTACCCGACCGACGCCGGCAAGAAGGTGGTGCTGGCCGGGTTCCTCGACTACTTCGCCGAGCGCTACGGCGCCGAGCACGTGCACTACATCAAGGTGGGGGCCGCGCCGCAGCGGGAGTTTCCGGTAACCCTGCACGTAGTGCCCGGTCCCAGCCGCGCCGCGGTACTCCGCGGCCTCGCCACCAGAGTCGCGACGGGTCGATCCAGTTTGCAGGAGGCCTTCCTGGGCTCGGCTGAGACCGCAGCCGAAATCACCCGGACCATCGCCCGGATCCGGCCGACGTTGCACGTCTACGACACCGTCCGGATGGCGCAATACGCACCGGCCGAGGTGGCGGCCCACCAGATCTGCTATCTCGACGACCTGTTCTCCGAACGCTACGAACGCATGCTGCAGGCCGCCGAGCGCTATCCCGACGTCGACAGCAGCCCGTTGGGCAACTTCGCCGAACACGTTCCGGAACGACTCCGCCCGTTGGCAGCCCACCGCGTCAGTCAGACGGCGCTGCTTCGTGCCGAGCGCGTGCTGGTCCGGCGCAGCGAGGACCGGGTGGCAAACGCCTTTGGCCGGTGTCTGCTGGTCAACGACAACGAGGTCGACGTCTTGGCGCGACGTACCGGCTTGCCGGCCGATCGCATCCATTGCGTGCCGCCGCTGTTTGCCGCCCGCGACGCTCCGGCCCGGCACTACCGGGGTGCCCCCGAGTTCGTCTTCCTGGGCCTGTTGTCGCTGGCGCACAACGATGACGGGCTGCGCTGGTTCCTGCGCTCCGTCTGGCCGCTGGTGCTCGACCGGCTGCCAGGGGCGCGCCTGCGCGTGATCGGGCGCGACGCGGGGGCCGACGTGCTCTCGGTGGCCGCCGAGCTGACCGACAGCGTGTCGGTCGAGGGTTACGTCGATGACCTGGGCGAGGCCTTGGGACGCGCTGCCGCCCTGGTCAATCCGCTGCGCTTCGGTTCGGGCATCAAGCTGAAGGTGATCGAAGCGCTGGGACGGGCGCTGCCGGTGGTGTCCACCGCGATCGGTGCGGAGGGCATCGCCAGCGGGCCATCCAGCGGGGTGCTGGTGGGCCAGGACCCCGTCGAGCTCGCCGAATTGCTGGTGGGCCTGACCGATCCGCTCCGCAACGCCGAGGTCTCCGCGCACGCCAGCACGCACTTCCTGACGACGTACTCCCGCGAGGCGGTCTTCGCGGTATACGACACGGCCTTCGCCATCCCCTAACGGCGACACTGGGTGACGTCACGACTCCCGTCGTGGCCCCGCGGCGGCCTGGTGGTCGGTGCGGTGTTGATCCTCGATCACCTTGGAGGACCGGCGAATTCGGATCACCAGCAGGAACATCACCGCCAACGTCACCGCCAGTGCGACGGCGAGGTTGCTGATGCTGCCGGTGACGCGGGCGAGCCAACCCTGCACCTCGACTGCGGTGTCCGCATCGAGGACACCACCGAGATTCGCCGTGCCTGCGGTGACCAGGAACAGCACCCCGATGCCGATGAAGAGCAGTCCCGACACCAGCGAGGTGGTGTGGGTGCGGATCGGACCAATTCGTATTTCTCTTCCCCGCAGCCACTTTCGGCTTCCCAGCCGGTATCTGTCCCACAACGCGGCCAGCACGGCGAGTGGCAGCGTCATCCCGGCGGCATAGACCGCCATCAGAAGTGCGCCGTACGGTGCGTCGCCGCCGGCGACCGCGACGGTCAGGACCGCTCCCAGCAACGGTCCGGAGCAGAAGCCCGCCAACCCGTAGACGGTACCGAGCACGAAGATCGAAAGGCGCGTCGCGACGACCGTGCGACCTGCGATGCGCTGGGCGAAGCCCAGATGGAATCCTTTGCCCAGCAGGATCATCACGCCGAACGCCATGATGACCAAGGCGCTGACGAACGTCGTCTGGTCACGGTAGGTGCTGATGGCCGATCCGACGGCACCGACCCCGGCGCCGAGTGGCACCAGGACCGCGCCGAGTCCCAGGAAGAAGACCCCCGTGCGGGCGACCAGGGTGCCGAGTCCGTCGAAGGCGTAGGCGAAGAACGACGGCAGCAGCAGCGCCGAACACGGGCTGAGAATCGCGAGTAGACCGCCCAGCAGCGCGCCCAGTATCCCGATGTGCGTCATGCGTTGGGGGGCCGGCCCGCCGCGAGGTTGTCGATCATGCCGGTGAACACCTCGGTCGGTTGAGCCCCGAGCACCGGGGTGCCGGAGACCGAGAACGCCGGTGTGGAGGGGATCCCAAATCGATTGGCTACCTGCAGGTCGGCGCCGATGGCGGCGTCGAACGACGTCCCGGCGGCATCGGCGGTGAACCGCGCCAGGTCGGGTACACCCGCCTGGCGGGCGAAGCCCTCCAACGCGGCGGCCGTCAGGTCGGGGTGCCCCTTGGCGGGCGCGGCCTGATAGACGGCGGTGAGGAAGGGCCAGAAGCGGCCCTGAGCGGCAGCTGCACGTCCGGCGCGGGCGGCCGCCATGGATTGCGCCCCGAAGATGGGCATGTCACGCCATTCGATGCGCAGCACACCGGATTTCACGTACTTGTCGATCAGCACCGGCTCGGTGGTCCTGGCGAACTGCGCGCAGAACGGACACCGGAAGTCGGCGAACTCGACGAGCGTAACCGGGGCCGTCACCGCCCCCTGGGCAAGCGGGTCGTCGGGCTGGCGCCGGGCCAGGTCGCCGAGCGGCCCGAGTGGCGCGACCGGCTTGGCGCTGGTTGCGGCCGTCGAAGTGGCGGGGGCCGAAGTGGCTGTGGCCCTGGCGGATTCGGGGCCGTGGCCTTGACGCACGACGATGATCACGATCAGCACGACGGCGATGACGGCAGCGCCGAGGAGCAGCAGGACGTCACGACGTCGCGTCGTCTTGGCCGAGGCGGATTCGATCACTCGGGTTCCCTTCCTTGGGCGGTGGTCACGTGCGGGAAAGCGCCTGCGCGGTAAGGAACGTGTAGCCCTCACTGGGTGAGAAGCGGGCGCTGACGGAGAAGCGGTCACCGCGAATGAGGGTGTGGCGCAGTTCCACCGGACGGCCACCGGCGCAGCTGAGCCGCCGGATCGAAAGCGCGGCCGAACGCTCGTCGAGCTCGAGTAGCGCGGCCTCGGCGGGGTCCGGCACGACGGCGGTGACGTCTTCCCGACCACCCGTCAGCCGGATGCCGCAGCGGGTGTCGAGTTCGATGTAGAGGGCGGTGTGGGTGAACGTTGCATCCAGCAGCGGTGCGGCGAGCTCGGCCGGCAGCCACGCCGAATCGAGCGCCAGCGGTACGTCTCCGGCCATCCGCAGCCGCTCGAGGTAGACCAGCGGTGCGTCGGGGCCCATCTGCAGGGTGTCGGCTATCACCGGGTCGGTGCGCAGCTCCAAGGCCCGCACGACGCTGTACTGACTGAGCCCGGTGGCCTCCACCGCCGCGAACAAGCTGTACAGCGCGCCCAACGGCTGTTCGATGACCGGCACGTCGGCCAAGCGGGTGGCGCGGCCGCGTTCGGCGATCAACACGCCCTCGGCGCGCAGATGCCGCAGCGCTTCGCGCACCGTGTGCCGGCTCAACCCGTAGGCCGCGGTCAAGGCGTGTTCGCCGGGGAACCCGGTGGTGAACTCTCCGGCATTGATGCGGTCCAAAAGGTCGGCCCGTAGTTGCGCCCACAGCGGCAATGCGCTGGACCTGTCCATGCGGGCACTGCGCTCACCACGCTCGCGGCTTTCCCCGTCGACCACTTCCCGACCCTCCACTCGCCCAGCTCCAGCCGGGCTCGTCCGAAAGGGGGCGCCCGCGTGGAGACTTCGCTACGCTAGCCTACATGTACGTACATCCGTACGACCGTTCAAGGAGCTGAGCGCCCTGCGAGGACACATGACTTGCCCTGAGAAGTTCGGCGACCGCCTGCTGAACCGGGCGCAGCCGTGGTGAGGGCCTTGCTGGCCTGGCCGCGGCGGCGTTGGGTCGCAGCCTGCGCCGCGGCTCTGGGCACGGTCGCACTCGTCGGCGTGCCGACTGACCTGATCGACACCCCGCTGTTCTCCCGCGCGGTACCGCCGACCTGGTGGGCCTGGCCCGCCCTGATACTGACCGCCGGCTTGACCGGGCTACTCGTCGCGACCTACGTCGCCACTCCCGTGGACACCGAATCCGGCCGGTCCGCTTCGCGGGCAGGCAGTCTCGGTGGCGTACTCAGCTTCTTCGCCGTCGGGTGTCCCGTGTGCAACAAGCTGGTCTTGCTCGCGCTGGGGACGGCCGGCGCACTCCGCTGGTTCGAGCCGGTGCAACCGATTCTGTCCATCGCCGGTCTGCTGTTACTGGGCTGGGCGCTGCGGGTCCGACTGCGCGCCGAACGCGCCTGTCCGGTGCCCTCCCGCGCCGGGTCCTGACCCCAGGTTCAGGAGTCGCCGTTGGACTCGGACTTGTCCGGCCGCTGATGCTTGGGGCCGGACACCTTGTTCCCGGAATTGTCGGCCGCCTTGTTCACGGTGTTGCTCACGGCCTTGTTCAGACCCTTGGTCACGTCGTTCAAGCCCTTGGTCACGTCGCTGACCGACGGGGCCTTCACCTTGGTGTGAGCGGGCTTTGGCGCCAGGCCATCGGTGTCGTCCTGGGTGGCCGTCGCCGAGGTCTTGTTCTTCGCAACGGCGGACACCTTGAGCGGGGCCGGGTTCGGGAGCGCGTCGGGCGCGATCGCGGGCAGCTTGAGCACAGCCGGGTTCGGCAGCGTGGCGGGCGCGATCGCAGGTAGCTCGAACGACAGCTTGGGCAACCCGGTGCCCAGCTGATCCAGCGGCTTGATCAGCGACTTGACCGAGGGCTTCGGTGCCGGCGCGAGCTGCCCCGCAGAAGTCGCCAGCGTGCTCACCAACTGAATTGGGTTGGCCGTACTGCTCGAACCGAGTCCGGGCCAGAGGCCGGCCGGGGTCGGATTGCCGTAATCGGTTCTGTCGTAACCGAGTTCGACGATCGAGCGCAGCACGGGGTCGATGGCTTGGAGAATCGGCTCCGGCACGATTCCGTTGAACGGCATCAGCAGCGGCAGCTCGTTGGTGGCGATCAGGTAGTACTCGGTGTTGGTCGCGGTGTCGTTCTGGTAGTACATCGAATTGCCGCTGCTCTTGGCCGCTTCCAGGTCGGCCGCGGTGACGTCGGTCTGCGTGGCGCCGTGCAGGTAGTAGATGCCCAAGATGGCGTTGGCTGTGGCCACCAGGTTCAACGGGTAGGTCGGGAAGTCGGACCAGCCGTCGTACTGGCGGGAGATGTCGACCGTGTGCGGAGAGTCCGGGCCGCTGTTCGGCGTCGCGCCGTTGAACGACACTCCGAGAATCGGAATGTAGAGCCCGTTGAAGCGTTCGAGGATGCCGCCGTTGGGTCGATTCGGGTTCTCGACCAGCACATAGGTGACGTCGGGCGCGCTGGGGTCACCGAGGTGTTGGCCCTTGTAGATCGAGGCCACGACGGCGCCCTGCGAGTAGCCGTAGATCACGTCGCCGTTTTGAATGGGTTCGCCATTCAGCTCGGTCAGGCCCTTGGCGACGGAACCGTCGAAGGTGGGGTCGCTCAACCCCGTCACCGGCCAGAAGCTGGCCGGATAGTCGACCTTCTTACACGGCGTCCCCCCTGTTGCACACGCGGTCGAGTCGACGCCCGAACCGTCGAGCATTCGCCCGACGAACGCCTCGTATTGCGCATCGGTCGGGTTGGACGTAACGCCCTTGGTACCGCGCAGGTACCAAACGGTGGCGGTATTGACCACCTGCGGGCTCATCGACAACGTCGGCGTCATGCCGACCAGGACTGCCGCACCTGCGGCCGCGACGATGGTGGCCGCGCCCGCCACTGGCAACCGCTTGGCACTCCGTCCGGCGCGGTGCCGTCCCCCCGAATTCCCCATGACTACTCCCCTGCCCCAGCCATTCGATGCTGAGC
>JAHFVB010000471.1 GCA_023264755.1 Mycobacterium sp.
CCCCGCTTGGGACCGGCGAGTGGGTTACAGTAATGACGAGGCTTGATTCCGTCGAGCGGGCGATAGCCGACGTCGCGGCAGGCAAGGCCGTCGTCGTCATCGACGACGAGGACCGCGAGAACGAAGGCGACCTGACCCTGGCCGCGGAGAAGGCCACTCCCGAACTCGTCGCCTTCATGGTCCGCTACACCTCGGGCTACCTGTGCGTGCCGCTCGACGGCGACGTCTGCGACCGGTTGGGCCTGTTGCCGATGTACGCCGTCAACCAGGACAAGCACGGCACTGCCTACACCGTGACGGTGGACGCCAAGCAGGGCGTGGGCACCGGCATCTCGGCCTCCGACCGCGCGACGACCATGCGGCTGCTCGCCGATCCGGCCTCCGTCGCCGACGACTTCACCAAACCCGGTCACGTCGTCCCGCTGCGGGCCAAGGACGGCGGCGTGCTGCGCCGACCCGGACACACCGAGGCCGCCGTCGACCTGGCCCGGCTGGCCGGCCTTCAGCCGGCGGGGGCGATCTGCGAGATCGTCAGCCAAAAGGACGAGGGCGCGATGGCCCAGACCGACGAACTGCGGGTCTTCGCCGACGAACACGGCTTGGCGCTGATCTCGATCGCCGACCTCATCGAATGGCGCCGCAAGCACGAGAAGCACATCGAGCGCATCGCCGAGGCGCGCATCCCGACCCGTTACGGTGAGTTCCGCGCGGTCGGCTACACCAGCATCTACGACGACGTCGAGCACGTCGCCTTGGTTCGTGGTGACATCGCGAGCCCCGAGGGGGACGGACACGACGTACTGGTGCGCGTTCACTCCGAATGCCTCACCGGGGACGTGTTCGGCTCGCGGCGCTGCGACTGCGGCCCGCAACTGGATGCCGCGATGGCGATGGTGGCCAAGGAGGGCCGCGGCGTGGTGCTCTACATGCGCGGTCACGAGGGACGCGGCATCGGCCTGCTCCACAAGCTGCAGGCCTACCAGCTGCAAGACGCCGGCGACGACACCGTCGATGCGAACCTCAAGCTGGGGCTGCCCGCCGATGCGCGCGACTACGGCATCGGTGCTCAGATCCTCGTCGACCTCGGTGTCCGATCGATGCGGCTGCTGACCAACAATCCGGCCAAACGCGTCGGATTGGACGGCTACGGGCTGCACATCATCGAGCGCGTCCCGCTGCCGGTGCGCGCCAACGCCGACAACATCCGGTACCTGATGACCAAGCGCGATCGCATGGGCCACGACCTGACCGGGCTGGAAGACTACGACGAATCCGTGCGGATGGACGGCTACGACGAGGCGGTCTACCTGCTGGGACACCGCCTCCCCCCGGTGGGCACCGACTCCGGGGAGGCCCAGTAGTGCGCCGCGAACTCGGGGTACGCCGATGAGCGGGGGCGCGGGCGTACCGGACATGCCGGTGCTCAACGCGGCCGGACTCAAGCTGGCCATCGTGGCGAGTACGTGGCACACCACCATCTGCGACGCGCTGCTCGACGGCGCGCTTCGCGCCGCGAAGGCCGACGGGGTGACCGAGCCGACCATCGCGCGAGTACTCGGTGCGATCGAAATTCCCGTGGTGGCACAGCAATTGGCCCGCAATCACGATGCCGTGGTGGCTCTCGGCGTGGTGATACGTGGGCAGACGCCGCACTTCGACTACGTCTGTGACGCGGTCACCCAGGGGCTGACCCGGGTGTCGTTGGACGAGTCCACGCCCGTCGCCAACGGAGTGCTGACCACCAACACCGAGCAACAGGCCATCGATCGCGCCGGACTTCCGGGTTCGGCCGAGGACAAGGGCGCCCAGGCGGCCTCCGCGGCGCTGTCGACCGCGCTGCTGCTGCGCGAGTTGCGGCAGTGACGTTGCCCGCAGGCCCCGCTCCGCACTCGGAGGGTCGTTCCGCAGGCTCCGCTCCTGAATCGGACTGGGACCTCGAAGTGCGTCCCCACCTCACGCCCTACTTCGCCTACGGTGCGGCGTTCCTGATCGCCGCAGCGCACATCGCCGTCGGGTTTCTGCTGAAGGTCGGCTCCAGCGGCGTGATCTTCCAGACCTCGGACCAGGTGGCCATGGGGGTGCTCGGCGTGGTCATCGGCGGGGTGGTGCTGCTGTTCGCGCGGCCGGCCCTGCGGGTGGGAGCCCCGGGCATCGCCGTGCGAAACCTGTTGGGCTACCGCCTGGTTCCGTGGTCCCAAGTGGCGGGCATCTCCTTTCCCAGCGGGGCGCGATGGGCGCGCCTTGACCTACCCGACGACGAATACCTGCCGGTGATGGCCATCCAGTCCGTCGACAAGGACCGCGCCGTCGTCGCCATGGATCACGTCCGCACCCTGGTGACGCGTTACCGTCCCGACCTCAGCCCACCTTCAGTGACATCCTGAGTTCGTCTGTCGGAGTGCCGCTTTCGTCCCCGACGACGGGCCGAAACCCCAGTGTCCGGTAGACACCGAGCGCAGCGGTGTTCGCGGCGTCGACCCGAAGGGTGACGGTCCGCACGCCCAGGGCCCGGGCCCAATCCACCGCGGCCGCCACCAGGCCCCGGCCGATTCCGCGGCCGCGCGCTTCGGGCCGAAGCCACAGCGAGTAGAGGTAGACCGACTCGGCATGCTCGCGCTGCGCCCCGATCAACCCGACCGGACGGCCGTCGACCAGCGCCGCGAACTGGGCGTGCGCCCGCAACCGGCGGCGCCACTGCGCCGCGGTGAACGACGACTCCTGCAGGTATTGAGGGTCGCGCGGCCCCAGCGAGTCATGGAGCGCCTGCAGGCGCAGCTCCGCGAACTCCCGCCAATCCGGCTCGGTCAGTCGGGTGATGCTGGTCGTCTTCATTCGGCAGTCATGGCGCGACGAGCGGTTCCATTGGTCCAATACGATAGAATGTGCTGATAGTGACCGATTTTCGCACGTCCACGACCGAGCTGGACAGGGTATCCACGTCAAGGCCTGACGGTGGTGAAATCGATCCTCCGCTGATCGCCGCCACGCAGGTCATGGCCCACCCCGGAACCAACCCGACGGTGACCGTGCCCGTGGTCGCGGGCCACCCGCCCGACGTCGCAGCGCTCTGGTCCCAGCTGGCCGAACCCGCCGAATTCTTCGGGTTCGCCATGCCGCCGGTCGAGCACCTCGCGGACGCCATCGCCCTGTTCATCGACTCGGCCGTCGCCGCGACGACGATCTTCGCGCTGCACGTCACCATCGTCGAGCGGGGCGGTGCGACGCACTTCGCAGTCGCCGGTTCCGAGGTGCAATCGAGCCGGCGCGACGTGGTTCGCCTGGACACGTGTGACGCATCGTTGCCGCTGACTCGCTCGACCGATCCGTGGTGGCGGCGCATGGCCGCCCGCACGACGAGCAAGGCCGACGCCGACGGACTCCGACGCTGGCTCGAAGGCCGGGGCTACGTCGACGCCGTGCCCAGCGCACCGGCGCCCGGAGCGCCGGCGCTGGGGGCCTTGGTCTTCGTCCGCAACGGCGAGCACTACGGGGTCGACGACCACGAGCCGACGTCGATCTTGACCCAGCTGCAGGAGTGCGGCGCCATCGGGCCGCTGCACCGAGTCCAGGGTTGCCCGGTGGAGGCCGAACGCGTGTGGTGGATCTCGCCCGGCTACGAGTACCACCCGGTCGCCGCCATCGGGGCCAGTACCTACCCCGTCGACGAGTCCGCCGTTCCGCCGTTCGCGAGGATGCCATGAGCCCCACCTTCGACCCGCAGGCGTTCGCCGCCTTGACCATCGACGACTACGACTACGCCGACGGCACGTTCACGGCGCACTACACGCTGCGCGGAATCGATGCCGCCGACGACGTCGCGTTCGCCGAACGGGTCGACTTCGGAACCGCCCTCGGTGACCGTCGCCCCGACGAACGGCTGCTCGGACTGCTCGCGCTGACCTGCGCGCCCAGTTACTACAAGGCCGCCGCTCCACCCCGCATCGACATCGCCTTCCCGACTGGCGAATTCGAACAGCAATACCTGCGCGAACTCATCGCCGGCGGGCTCGGCGAGTTCGCCTATCGAAACGCGCTGCCCGAGGCCCTGACTCCGACGGTGACGGGACCCGTTGGCGAGCGGGCGCCGGCGAGCACCGACGACTGGGCCGCCGAAGGCGATCCGCTGGTACCCGTCGGCGGCGGCAAGGACTCGGTGGTCACCATCG
>JAHFVB010000472.1 GCA_023264755.1 Mycobacterium sp.
GTTGGGGGCCATGCTGATCGCGCCGAACCCGGTGCCGA
Source organism: Mycobacterium sp. (assembly GCA_023264755.1). Taxonomy (GTDB): domain Bacteria; phylum Actinomycetota; class Actinomycetes; order Mycobacteriales; family Mycobacteriaceae; genus Mycobacterium. The sequence continues at coordinate 39 of JAHFVB010000472.1, forward strand.
TGTGCAGGCACATCACCACGTTCTCCTCGGACAGCGTCCGGAACACCGGGCCCCAGTAGTCCTCGTCGTGGTAGCTCGGCAGGCCTTCGAGGTGCGGCAGCTCGGGCATGGTGACGGCGCGGCAGCCCTTGGCCGCGACGCGGCGGATCTCGGCGCACATCCCGTCGGGCGTCCACGTCGGCAGGATCGCTATCGGGATGAATCGGTCCGGGTACGAGCCGGCCCACTCGTCGATGTGCCAGTCGTTGTAGGCCGACACCATCACCAAGGTGACGTCTTCGCGCGTCATGTTGAGATGCCGCGCGGAGAATCCGGTGAAGGTCGGGAAGCACATCGAGGCCAGGATGCCGTTGCGGTTCATGTCGCGGACTCGCTCGTGCACGTCGTACACGCCGGGGCGCATCTCCGCGAAGCCGGCCGGGTCACGGCCCCACTCCTCGGGCGGCCAGGACACCACGGCGTTGAGTCCACTGACTCCCTGCGGCCTGCCCTGATACATCCATTGGTCGACACCGTGAGCGTCGGTGACGACGATCGGAGCCTCCGCCTTGTACTTGGCTGGCACGTGGTTGAGGAACATGTCCGGCGGCTCCACCACGTGATCGTCGATGCTGACCAGGATCAGGTCTTCGGTCTTCATACCCAACTTGTACCCTCGGTTTCCATGACCGTCTCTGCGCTTTCGGACAGAGGTTTAGCTGAATCGGCCAACATGGCGCGGCCGGTGATCGAGTTGCGCCGCGGCGGCCGGGCACTGGCCGGCAGCTACCTCTACGAGGGTGACGCCCTGATCACCGGCTGGCATTCGCACGAAGTCCACCAGATCGAGTACGCCCTGCACGGCCTCGTCGAGGTGGAGACCGACTCCGCGCACTATCTGCTTCCGCCGCAGCAGGCCGCCTGGATCCCTGCCGGGCTGGAGCACCAGGCCGTGATGAACCCCGACGTCAAGACCGTCGCGGTGATGTTCGACCCGCTTCTCATCGCCGACGTCGGCTGCCGGGCACGCATCATCGCGGTGTCGCCGTTGATCCGCGAGATGATGATCTACGCATTGCGGTGGCCGATCGACCGCGCCGACGGCGACCCCGCCTCCGACGGCTTCTTCCGCACCCTCGCCAACCTGGTGGCCGAGGCTCTCGACCACGAGGCACCCCTGAGCCTGCCGACGTCGGTCGACCCGATCGTCTCGGCGGCCATGGCCTACACCAAGGAGCACCTCGACGGCGTGACGGCCCAGCAGGTCAGTCGAGCCGTGTCCGTATCCGAGCGAACGCTGCGGCGGCTGTTCCGGGACACGCTGGGGCTGTCGTGGCGCACCTATCTGCTTCAGGCCCGGATGATGCGGGCGATGGCGCTGTTGACCGCTCCCGACCAGTCGGTGCAGGCGACGTCGTCGGCGGTCGGCTTCGAAAGCTTGAGTTCGTTCACGCGGAGCTTCACCCAGTTCTGCGGCGAGACCCCTTCGGGCTACCGGCGGCGGGTGAACGCTCAGTCGCCGCCGGGCCGCCGGAACAACCCCTCGCGCAGTAGGGAATCCGCGGCCGCCAGCCAACGCTGAAGCTGGGCCGGCGTCGTCAACGGCTCCGACAGATGGCGGTCGATGTGCGCGCGCAGGCTGATGGTGCCCAGCGCGAGCACGAGCGAGTTCATGGCGGCCCAGGTGACGTCGAGGTCGGGGCGCGTCTCACCTCGTTCGACGCGTTGGTGCCACCGGGTCAGGCCGGAGCCGAGCAATGTGTCGAAGATCTTGCTTCCCAACGGCCCGCCGTCGAGCAGCGCCCGGCCCACGTAGCCCGTGAAGTGGGGCTGGTTGGCAAAGAGCGCGAACATTCGGCTGCTGACTTCGGCGACGGAATCCGCGGACGGATTCTCGATCGGCTGCGTCATCGCCGTCACGACCACCGCCAGCACGTGTTCGTCGACGGCGGCGATCAGGCCGGCCTGCGTGCCGAAGTGATGCTGCACCAAACCCAGCGATACCCCGGCCGCGGCAGCGACCGCGCGCAACGTCGTCGCGGACGTACCGTGCGCGGCGAAGCTCTCCAAGGCCGCCTGACGTATCCGCTCGACCGTCGAGCGCTCTTGCCGGTCGAGCTGAACGGACTCCGACACCGCGGTCATCGGCCGCACGAGGGGCAGGAGTGGGTGGTCACACTCACCAGACTAGACAATACCGATGTATGGTTTCTACGATACAACCGTATTGCCGCGTGATCGCATTGCCGCCTGACCGCTCCAAGGGAGGAGAGCCAACCGATGCCCAACCGAAGCCGCCTCGCCGGCACGGCTCGACATTGGGAGGCGGGCACACCCCAGGACGCGCTGGACGTAGCCTCGGGTTTCGCGTGTGCGCGCGATCCCGAGCGATGGACCACCACCGCCGACGAAGGCGCCAAGGCACTGTGCCGAAGCTGTCCAGGACGCTGGTTGTGCGCCCAACAGGCCTGCAAGACGCCTGGCGCAGAGGGAGTTTGGGCCGGCATCTACATTCCCGAAGCCGGCCGTGCTCGCCAGTTCGCGCTCAAACAACTGCGGTCGTTGGCCGAGCAGAACGGCTTTCCCGTCCGAACCCCGGCGCAGGACGCCAGGAGCGCATAGGTCTCGGTGCTGCCGCGCACGGCGCTTCGCGCATCTGACGACTGCGGCGCGCACAAACCGATATCCTCCGACAGGATGCCCCCCGCCCGAATCGACCTGATTCACCAACTGGTTTCCACGGCCGCTGCCGCCGTGCCCGATCGGGCGGCCATCATCGCGCCCGACGGGACTGCGACGACGTTCGCCGAGTTCGACCGGCAGGTCCGTGCCGTCGCCGGCTGGGTGTCGGTCCAGACCGGCCGCGGTGACCGCGTCGCGGTGATCGCCGACAACGGCGCGGACTACGCCAGGCTCTACTACGGCGTCCCGAGCTCGCGCCGGACGCTTGCGCTGATCAACCAGCGGCTCAGCCCTGCCGAGCAGCTGAGCCAGTTGGCCGCCGCGGCGCCCACCATGCTCGTCGGTGATCGGCGTTACCTGAGCGCGCTGCCAGCCACCGCCTTGGCCACGCATGTGGTCACGTTCGACGATCCGCAATGGCAACGCCTGCAACATGATTCGACCAAGATTGCCGATTCGGCCGACGTCGCCGAACCCGACGACCCGGCCTGGCTCCTGTTCACCAGCGGTTCGACCGGAACACCCAAGGCCGTCGTGCACACGCACCGCTCGATCACGACCGCGGTGCGGGGTACCGTCACCGGGCGTTCGGTGCGCTCCGGCGGGGTGCATCTCCTGCCGTTCCCGATGTGCCACGTGGCCGGCTACAACATGCTCGTGCACCACAGCGCGCACTCGACGGTGCTGCCCGTCCCCGCGTTTCGCCCCGAGCTGTTCACCGCAGCGGTGAACACCCATGGCGTCACGTCCTGTTCTCTTGCCCCGACGATGCTGCACGCGCTGCTGGCCTACCTCGACGAGTCCGGCGCCACGCTGGATACGCTGCGCGAGATCGCCTATGGCTCGGCGGCCATTCCCGCCGACCTGCTCCGCCGGGCCATCGATCGGCTCGACGTCGACTTCCACCAGGGCTACGGCATGACCGAAACCGGAGGGAACGTCACGTTTCTCGGCCCGCTCGAGCACCGCGCCGGGGCGCGCGGCGAGGATGCGGCCCTGGCCACCGCGGGCCGGCCACATTCGGAGGTGGAGCTGCGCATCGAGCCCGACTCGGGCGAAATCCTGGTGCGCGGTGCACAAGTCGCGCCCGCCCTGCCCAGGACGGGCGAAGGGTGGTTCGCCACCGGTGACGTCGGGCGCATCGACGAGCAGGGCCGACTCGTCGTGGTAGACCGGCGCAAGGACGTCATCATCACCGGCGGCGAGAACGTGTCCTCACGCGAGGTGGAGGACGTGCTGTCGGGTCACCCCGACGTGGCCATGGTCGCGGTGGTCGGGGTGCCCGACGTCTACTGGGGCGAGGCGATCTGCGCCGTCGTCGTGGCCCGCGCCGGCAGCCGACCGGCCGCCGACGAGCTCGTCGCACACGTACGCGCACACGTCGCGGCCTTCAAGCGACCGCGGCACGTGCTGTTCGTCGACACCCTGCCGATGACCAGCAACGGCAAGGTGGCCAAGGGC
>JAHFVB010000473.1 GCA_023264755.1 Mycobacterium sp.
TCACCACGTCGAATGCGTTCCGCAGCTCCGCCAAGACTAAGCGCTGCTTGGTTCCGATGGACGGTTGGTACGAGTGGATGCCGACGGCGAAGGGGCCCAAGACGCCGTTCTATATGTACGGCCGGGACGGCGAACCGCTGTTCATGGCCGGATTGTGGTCGACGTGGCGGCCCGAGCATGCTCCGGAGGGCACGGCTCCGCTGCTGAGCTGCACCATCATCACCACCGACTCGGTGGGCCCGCTGGCGCAGATCCACGACCGGATGCCGCTGACCATCAGCCAGGCCGACTGGGATCGCTGGCTGGACCCGGACGCCCCCATCGACGAAGGGCTACTACGCGGTCACGGCGACCTCGACCGCATCGAGGTGCGGGAGGTCTCGCGGTTGGTCAACAACGTGCGCAACAACGGTCCGGAGCTCATCGCGCCGGCAGAGCCGGAGCCGGAACAGGCGACCCTGCTCTGAGCCCGCTATCGGCGGGTGGCGCTGACCACCGCGTAGGGCGTGTCGAAGTGGACGCCGGTGGCCTCGGTGTGGGGCTCGATCGCGTCCCGGAAGGCCGCGGTGAGGCGGTTGCGCTGGCCCTCGTCGACGTGCCGGAAGACGTTGACGTGCATCGGCGACTCGTGGACCAGGAAGTGCAGGGCCGCGGCCGGCGAGGCGAATTCCCAGGTGAACGTCCGCTCGGTCACCTCGAGGTCGGTGAACGCGGGGCTCAGTCGCTGCTCCACGACGGTCGGATCGGCCCACTGATCCGGCGAATGTCCCCCGGTGGGCGGCGCGCCGAGCACGGTCACGATCGGGTCGAAGAAGGGATTGTCGTCGGCTTTGATCCACGACGAGAAGCAAAGCACGCCACCAGGTTTCAGTAAGCGAGCTAGTTCGGCGACCTGTGGGTCGGGAGCCACGAAGATGATCCCCATGTTCGAGACCACGGCGTCGTACTCCGCGCGGGGCAGCCCGGTGTCCGAGGCGTCGGCAGTCAACCAGGTGATGCGACCGCCGACGTCCTTGGCCGCTCCGATGGCGACGAGCTCGGGCGTCAGGTCGACGGCGGTCACCGTGGCGCCCTTGGCGGCTGCGGCGAACGCGGCGCTACCCGTCCCGCACGCCAGATCGACGAGCGCCCCGCCCCGCAGCGGCACCCTGCGATCGGCCGCGGCGACCACCTCGTCGGCGATGCTCGCGATGTGTTCGGCGACCGACTCGTAGCGGCCCGACGCCCAAATCGACGGTGATGACATGACCCCAGCGTCTCAGCTGAAAAGCGGGTAGCCAACTACCTATCGTCGTTGGTCGAGTCGGCGCATCATTTCTTCATGACGGAACTGCATGTTCAAACGCGGTCGAAGACCATCGAAGTGCGCAATCCCGCCGACGGCGCCGTCGTCGGCTCAGTACCCATCGACACCCCCGAGACCGTCGCGGCCAAGGCCCGCGAACTGCGGCTGTACCAACCCGAGTGGGAGGCGATGGGCGCCAAGGGTCGCAAGCCGTGGCTGCTCAAGTTCCAGGACTGGGTGTTCGACAACGCCGAGCGCCTCACCGACGTGCTGCAGTCCGAGACCGGCAAACCCCGGGCCGAAGCCTCCATGGAAGCTCCCCTCGCCGCCGATCTGCTGAACTACTGGGCCGGCAACGCCGAGGCCTTCCTGGCCGATCGCCATCCGAAGCCGCACAGCCCCATGGGGGTGACCAAACGGCTGACCACCATCCACCGGCCGTATCCCGTTGTCGGCCAGATCATTCCGTGGAACTTCCCGTTCCTCAATGCCGCCATCGACGGTGTTCCCGCGCTGGCGGCGGGCGCCGCGCTGCTGCTCAAGCCGTCGGAGGTCACCCCGCTGAGCGCCGTCGAATTCGCCCGCGGCTGGGCCGAGATCGGGGCGCCGCCGGTGCTGGCCCTGACGACGGGATACGCCGAGACCGGCGCCGCGGTGATCGCCAACTCCGACTACGTGCACTTCACGGGTTCGACGGCCACCGGACGCAAGGTAGCGCTGGCGTGTGCGGACCGGCTGATTCCCTACAGCCTCGAACTCGGAGGCAAGGACCCCGCGCTGGTGCTTGCCGACGCCGACCTCGAACGGGCCGCGAACGGAATCGCGTGGGGCGGGATGTTCAACTCCGGCCAGGTGTGCGTCTCCATCGAGCGGGTCTACGTGGAGGCCCCGGTGTACGACGAGTTCGTCGCCAAACTCACCGACAACGTGCGTCGGCTGCGCCAGGGGCGAGACGACGATCGGTACCGGTTCGACGTCGGGGCCATGGCCACCCCGGCGCAACGCGACATCGTGGAGCGCCACGTCGACCAGGCGGTCGCCGCCGGAGCGCGGGTGACGGTCGGCGGCAAGCCGACGGGCGTCGGCACGTTCTTCCAGCCCACCGTCCTCGCCGACGTCGACCAATCGATGTCTTGTATGACCGAGGAGACCTTCGGCCCGACGCTGCCAGTGGTCAAGGTCGCCGACGAGGAGGAAGCGATCCGGTTGGCCAACGACTCGCGGTACGGGTTGTCGGCGACGGTGTGGACGCGCGACCTCGAGCGGGGCGCACGGGTGGCGCGGCGCCTCGATGCGGGTGCGGTCAACGTCAACGACGCCTTGGTCAACGGGTTCAGCTTCGCCCTGCCGATGCCCGGCTGGAAGCAGTCCGGCATCGGCTCGCGCAACGGTGGCGCCGAAGGGTTGCTGAAGTATTGCCGGCAGCAGGCGATCACCGTGCCCCGCGTGCCCACCCAGGCCAAGGAGGTGCTCTGGTATCCCTACTCGCGGCGAAGGTTCAAGGTCGCTTTGAGTGTCGTGCGCGCGGCCGCAGCGCACGGCTTGCGCCGGCTCGGAATGACACCGCGGGGCGGTGCGCGATGAAGTGTCAGGGCGCCGTCCTCCACGGAGTCGGCCAGGAATGGGCGATCGAGGAAATCACCCTGGATCCGCCGCGCGCGGGCGAGGTGTTGGTGAAGATGGCGGTGTCAGGCGTCTGCCACTCGGATGACCACTTCGCCACCGGCGACTGCGTTCCCACGCCGGACCTCGCGGCCATCATGCAGGCCACCGGGGCGCCGGCCCCGGACTTGTTCCCGGTGCTCGGTGGTCACGAAGGGGCGGGCGTGGTCGCGGAGGTCGGCCCCGGCGTGCGGTCGGTACAGCCTGGTGATCGCGTCGCGATGTCGTTCATTGCGGCGTGCGGTTCGTGCCGTTGGTGTGTGACCGGCATGACCTATCTCTGCGACAACGGGGCCTTCATCATGTCGAAGGACGCGGTCTCGGACGGCACCCGACGGCGCCACCTCGGCGACGAGGATCTGATGGCGATGACGAACACGGGCACGTTCGCCGAGTACGCCGTCATGGCGGAAGAGTCGGTCATCAAGATCGACGAGTCGATTCCCTTCGAAGCCGCCTCGCTGGTGTCGTGCGGCGTGTCGACGGGCTGGGGTTCTGGCACCGTCGGCGTCGGAACGCAACCCGGCGAGACCGTGGTCGTCGTCGGTGCAGGCGGCGTGGGCATCAACGCCGTGCAGGGGGCTCGGGCCGCGGGCGCGAACAACGTCATCGCAGTGGATCCCGTTGACTTCAAACGGGATACGGCCAAGTTCTTCGGCGCGACGGACACCAGTCCGTCCATCGAGGAAGCCTTTCCGCTGGTTCAGGAGCTCACCAAAGGGGTGATGGCAGAGCGCGTGGTGTTGACGCCCAGCGTGCTGCCCGCCGACATGCTGGTGTCTGCGTTGATGCTGACCAGCAAGGGCGGCACGTGTCTGATGACCGCCATTCCGAAGCTCGAAGTCAGCATGGTGCCGCTGGTGCTCGTCGACCTGATCCAGTCCTGCAAGACGCTCAAGGGACTCATCTACGGAGGCATGAACCCGCGCGCCAGCATGCCGATGCTGTTGTCGATGTACCGCAACGGCAACCTCAAACTCGACGAGTTGGTGACCCGCCGCTACCGGCTCGACCAGCTCAACGACGCCATCACCGACATGCGCGAAGGCCGAAACATCCGGGGCGTCATCGAGTTCGCGTGAGCTACGGGCCCGTGTAACCCGGCGGGTTGGGGGTCTCGACCCACAGGTCGACGCCCAGCTCCGAGCCGGGCACGCAGTCGTACACCGACAAGTCGGTGACCCCGGACTCCACCAGCACGTCCTCGCACAG